>DAOWFD010000102.1 GCA_030638185.1 Candidatus Aegiribacteria sp. | reverse complement strand
GAAGGGCTGTATAAGTTAATTTAGAGATACTCATTTCTTATGCTCCCTTCCCTATGGCTGCACGAAGGCTGAAATCGTGAAATTAGCCTCCATATTGTCGTAACTTCCGTCGGAAGCCTTTTTCTGTATTACAGTCAGATCTGTAACCGCGGTTATCATCATCTGCTGAGTCAACTGATCAAGAAAAACACCAAGTCTATGAAAACGTCCGGTGAGTTGCATCTGCCATCCATAAACAAGGAAATCCCCTTGAGTACTGGGGGGGAGCGGAGTGAGAGAATAAATCTGTAAACCGCTGTTCTCCGCATTTTCCGTCAGTACATCCAGTATTTCATCCTGATCGTAGCTTCTTGGAAGATATCTATCAAGTTCCGCAAGTTGCTGAGTAAGGAGGTTGATCTCCTGCTCGGTTATTGCCATATCCGATGCAGTTCCTGCCTGGAGTGAAGCTAGTTCAGCCCTGTTCATATTCAGATTTTGTTCGGCCTGCTCGATCCTCCCCTTTATTTCGGAAGAAAACTCCTTTGGATACAGGTATATCAGCGCTACGACAAGAAGAATACCGACTATTAAGATGTAGAACCTGGGGTCTCTGAGATAGGCATTCATACCAAACTCCCTCCGTATTCAATCTTCATAAATGTTAACGAGTGTTCCATTTGCATTACCTGCCGCCGGATTTGGATGATGCGATCATTTCCGTATTGATGCTATACATTGAAAGTGTATCGCCGCCGAAGACGGTGAATGTAAATTCTTTATCTCCACCGTAGTAGTACTCATTTCCTAAATTATCAAAGGCATAAAGTCCGAAGGTAACACTTCCCGAAGATCCGCCTTCCTCAGTTCCGATCTCCGGGTAAAACTGAATCTCCATCCAGTATCGACCGTTGGAATCTGTCTCGGTGACATGTGATTCCTGAGCTACTACACCTACGGTTGCTATACCTATACCTTCTGCAGGAGTGCTCTCCGTTGGATCAGTATAAACGTATCCTGTTACGTAAACCCGGGTTTTGTCCATCCCTAATGGACTACACCCTATAACTGCCAGTACAACCAGCAGACCTAGAACTGAAATTGCAAATATTTTCATGATTCCTCCCCTGTATTATCAGGACTATCCTCAGTGTTTCCGGATTCCTCAACAGTTTCCGTCATTGCCCTTGCATCACTGGCAAACTCTCCCACCAGCGATGACAGAGCAAAGGGATTCACTCCAATGATCATTTCAAAATTGTATCTTCTGCTTCCAGTTCTGCTTGCCTCGGAAGCCAGTGTATAAGTTTGTCCGTAATCATCAAGAGTGAACAGCGGAGTCCTTCCATCGGGCATGATTTCGACTACATCACGCTGGAATTCGATTATGTCACCCCAGGTTTTTGCGACACCTGAAATAAACACTTCCGTCGGGCCAACGATAAGACTTGTAAGGTAAATACCCTTACTTGTCCTGGTACCCGGAATGATTGCTTCGGGATAGACTGCCCTGCAGAGATACTCGATAACGTAAACTGAGTATTTCTGATTCAGTGAAAGGTCGAGGATCTGCTGCCGCTTCCTCTCCACAGCTGCATTCAACCTGTTGGCCTCAGCCTGCTGGTCCATCTGAATACCCAGCTGCGAAATCTGTTCCAGGACCTGCTGGATCTCTTCATTCACTTCAACCTCATGCTCCTTTAGATCCTGATAGTCCGTGTAAGCGATTATCCCGCCTGCAATAAGACCGATAAACGGAATAATGCACAGGATTGTAAGGAGGGCTGTTGACTTGACTTCTGTTGGCGCACCCGATGGTTTTCTTTTCCTGCCTTCAGGCTCCTCAAGTATATTGATGTCAACCATGCATGGTTCATAACCTCTGAGAGCAAGACCGGTACAAACTGCCAGCACAGCACCCATCGAGTCAAGTTCACTGTCGCTGATGACGTCTTCAGGTATTGTAATATTCCTGAAGGGCTGAAAATGCTCTACCGGAAGGCCATGCTGTTCGCTCAGTATTGTAGCCAGACCAGGCATAAGAGAGCATCCCCCGCTTATGTACATCTTGTCTATTCTGGCATTTTCACCGGATGCCTGGTAGGTAATGAATGATCTTCTTATACTCGTTGAAAGCTCTTCAATAACCCTGCCAATAGCAGTATGGACTTCATCGGATGATATACCGTCCGGAACGTTACCTTTGAGTACCCCGAGTGCAATTTCATACTCAAGCCCCATGGTTCTCTGAAGGGCTTCAACGAATCTTGTGCCGCCAATGGACAGATCTCGGTTGAAGCTTGGAAGACCATTTCTGACAACAACCATGTTCGTCACTTCGGCACCTATGTTGAGTATTGTTACACATTCATCACCGCTGGGTTTGTACGCATGCTGATAAGCCCTCTGCAGTGAGAACTGCTCAAGCTCGATGACGGCAGGCTTAAAGCCTGCTCCCTGTAGAATTCCCCTGTGAAGGTCGACGACTTCCTTCTTGGCTGCAACCAGAAGGACTTCCATCTGTCCAGGAGAGATCTCTGGATTGATAATCTTGAAATCAAGGCTAACTTCATCTATCCTGAATGGAATGTGCTGTTCGGCTTCCCACTGAATAGCCTGACGGGCATCCTGCTCCGACATCTTCTCCATAGGGATCCTTCGAACGATTACGCTTCTTCCTGACACAGCACTATGGATATTCTTGCTACTTGGTTTTATACCTGCCTGTCGGACTACATCATGAACCGTATCAATAAGGTGTTCACGATTGACAACTTCCCCGTCCACTATAGTGCCAGGAGACAACTCCTGTATGGCATAACTGGATAGTGTCACAGTTTTGCTGGATCCTGTCAATTGAACTACTTTGATTGAATGGCTGCCGATATCAAGACCAACAGTTCCCCCGCCTGATCTTCCGAAGATGAACATTATCTTCCTTTCCTCAGGTAGCCGTTCGCCTGCATTAGATATTTCCTCACCAGATCGGTGATAGTAACAGAACAACAATAATGAACATTAACATTTTCCATCAATACAATCCTTAACTCCCCTGTCTATTCTTCATTAATAGAACCTTACAATGTTTCAAACCCTGCGTCAATACCCTAAATTCATAACTATGGAATTTCATACTTCACTTGACTCCGGATGTCAAAGAGAATATCTTCACCCCCGGAGGTTGATATGAAAACTGATACAGAGAAATCATCGAGTCTGATTGTAAAAATTTCTGACATACAGAATCATTGCAGCCCCAGCGTCAGACTGACTGTTCCGGTTAGACCCGACCAGGAAGAGCTGTTAACAAGAATCGTTCGAACCATAACACAGAATAGAGACAGACAGCACAGGTCTCAGAGGATAACCAAGGCAACTATTATACGAGCGTATATCGATGCTCTGTCAACACTTCCGCTTAATATGAATAATGTCACAGATGAGAAAATCCTGCTCAGGAGAGTTCTCGATCTACTGGAGGACTGACTGCGTATCCCCTTGCAGTCTTGCCTGTTGCTGCTTACTTCACAATTTACTTTAAGACTAGTCCGAATACTTCTTTAACGCCCGGATATCTCCGCAACAATCCAATCCTGGAACGGTATAAGAGCCTATAAAGTATCAACCCGTATCTCAAAGAGAATGTAGTTGTCTAACGTCAGAAGAGGATTGAGCCTGAAGGATACAAATTCTCTCCATTGCCTCAATTCATCCTCAGAGAGCTCCGGAGATACATTGATTGACGTAAGGAACATATCCACAGCAAGGTGCGATATGCCCCTGTTTTCAAGTGAATCGGCAATCTCTGCCGATTCCATTTCGGCCCAGAGCATTTCCATGAGTTCAAAAGGAACCCTCCGATCATCGAATATCGTGTAACCCGGATAATAGAATGGCCTTCCAATATTCACCAGCAGTGTCGTATCTTCAGGTGTTATGAACCGTTCACATTCCTGAAAGAAATCATAATATGGCGCCTTGTCAGAGAGGTATGCGCTGTCATTCGTCCAGGGAATTTCATCGGCATACAGATCCGTAATTTTATCCCCTGACCATATCAGACATCCCGCAATAAGAATGCCGGTGGCGTATTTCACTGTCCTGCTTCTGCTCGCGAGCAGTTTAACCATGGCCTCGGATACGGGTATTGACAGCATTGCTAAACCCGGCAGCAGATATCTTACTCGAACAGCGTCACCCTTGGAAATAAGGGTAAGCAGAATGCAAATAAGCGGCAGCATGAATTTCTTTCTTCTATTCTTCAGGACAGGCAGGGCAATAATGATACCCGAAAGAAGCAGTGGGCCGCTTGCCCCGTCGAACAGCGCCGGATTATCCCATTCACCGTGCAGTGACATGCGCACTGGAAGCAGAAGGTAGTCCACAATACTGTTAAGGGATGTGCTGAAGGTTCCTGCAGCGAAATATTCAGATGCTCTAACGCTGACATGATATTCGGGACCGAACAGCCCCCTGAAAAGTGGGTAAACAGGATTCCCCCACTGCAGAATATTCGGCAGTGCCCACCAGGCCGTGGTAAAGACGGCAGCGCAGGCAGACATTATCAAGGTTCTTCTGGACATGTTTTTAAAATACACAGGCAGGAGCAGGCAAACGGAAGTGAGCACAAGAAATCCGTTGTACTTGCAGCAGCTGGCACCTCCTGCCCATAAAACCGCCAGAACAGGATTTCCATTCTTTCTGATAATCTCGATGTAGGCAAGCAGGGAGAAAAATATCAGAAAAGAATCGGAGTAGCTCCATGAAGCGTTCCTGAACAATTCCGGGATACTGAGAAGTATGGCAAGGGAGAGAATTGCAGCTTTTTTTCTTCCCTCCCTCAGAAAATAACCGGTGATAACGGAACATGATGCAAGGAACCCCAGAAGGCTTACGACCCTGGATATCCGAAATCCGAATGTCCCTCCTGTAAATGCGTAAAAGGATTCGGTAAGGTAAGGATAACTGAAGAATCCGGACCACTCAGGCCTTACAATCCTTCCAGCCTCAAGCCACATCCTGGCCTGATACAGATGATGGATCATAGCATCCCTGGATACGGGAGGAAGAATTACAAGGGGTATCACCGTCAAACCGCATAAAGCTATGTACAAGCCGCCCATGGGCATGCTGAAACGCCCCGGCCTTACCCAGAGAAGCATTCCAATGACGAGGATGATCCATAGAACTCCAGGGATCAGGAATCCTGACCAGCCGGCGGCGGATATAAGAAAAAACAGCACCAGGCTTCCTGCCCCGAACCTCCTGGACCAGCACTGTGATCCCGGAAGGGCTACAGCACCCCATCCGCTGATCGAGACAGCAATCATTAATAGAAAGGTTAAAACCATCAGTATCAACATTACTGGAAAAGAATAGAAACGGCAGGATAAAACAAGGGGCTGTCCAGAATACCATTCATGGAATATCTTCTAATCATGAAAACAGAAAAAAGAATACTTATTGCGCTTCCCGCATACAACGAAGAGGCTACGATAGCTGATATCATTCGCAGGATCCCTCAGCAGCCTGTACCTGGCGTCGCAATCAGTGTACTGACCGTGGATGACGGTTCAACAGACGGGACTGTTTCCGCTGCAAGGTCCGCGGGAGCCGAAGTGATATCCCACGGCAGAAACCTCGGTCTTGGGCAAACCTTCAGGACGGCTCTCAGATATGCCAGGGACGGAGGTTACCACATACTCGTAACCATCGATTCAGACGGCCAGTTCAATCCGGAACATATTCCACTTCTCATAAAGCCGATTATGGATGAAAAAGCCGATTTTGTAACCGCCAGCAGATTCGTGGATCCCGAGCTTATACCTGACATGCCGAGGCTGAAGATATGGGGCAACCGCCGCGTTGCTAAGCTTGTTGGGAAACTTTCCGGAATAAACATCAAAGATGCAACCTGCGGATTCAGAGCGTACGGACCGGCAGCCCTGGAAAGACTTTCCAGTTTCAGCAGGTTCACCTACACTCAGGAAGTGATAATAGACCTGGCAAGCAAGGGACTGACCATCTTTGAGGTTCCGGTCAGAATACTTGGAGAGAGACCTGTCGGCTCCTCCAGAATAGCCAGCAGCCTCTGGAGGTACGCCATTCTGTCTCTGGCGGCAATGTACTCGATCTCGCACGATCACCAGCCATGGAAATTCTATGGCACACCTGCTCTGATCCTGTTGATTCTGGGTATTGCCGCAGATCTGTTCGTTTTGATTAGATGGATAATTACCGGGAGTATATCACCCTTCACTGCCATAGGGCTGGGAGGTCTTTTCCTTATCACATTCGGTGTTCTGCTTTTCCTGTTCGCTTCACTGGCGGACACCGCTTCACACAACAGGCACCTTATAGAAACTGTCATTTCCGAAAATGTGCGGAAAAATAGGGACGGAGGCTATTTATTCCATAAACGTGAATAATATGTATCTAACATCAATGTTTTGGTCATATTATTTCATGATCACAAATAAATACCCTCCGTCCCTATTTATTTTCTTGTAATTTCGCTTTTTCCCCCGGGCAGGTCTCTGGCTACGTAACCTATCTCTTCCAGGCTGTCACGCATCCTATCCGCAGCCTCGAACATCCCGTTCTCCCTCAGGATCCCTCTTGTCTCAGCCAGGATCTCACATAGTACAGCAGTGTCCGCAGCTGAAGAATTACCGCCGGTCATATCAAGGCCGAGGATGGAGCCGGCAAGCTCATCCAGTATAAAGGCAAGAGCAGCTCTGTCTTCAGGGGTATCGCTTCTGTCAAGGATTCCATTGCCGGCCCGGACAAGTTCGAAGATCGAAGCCAGCGCACCGGGGGTGTTGAGGTCATCGTTCATGAACTCAAAGAATGCCACCTTCGCTGACTCGATAAGAGAAGCAATTTCCAGTGAGGGTTCTACATCGGTTTCGAGAGGATGCTGGCCCAGCCGCGATTTAAAGGCTGTCAATCTTTCAAGAGCGCTCTTCGCTGAGTCGAGGCCCATATCGGAGAAATCAAGCGGGCTCCGGTAATGGCTTCTGAGAATATAGAGCCTGACTACCATAGGATGATATTTCTCGAAAATATCCCTCAGATAAGTATAATTTCCGAGGCTCTTGCCCATCTTCTGGCCATCCACGGTAACCATGTTGTTGTGAAGCCAGAAGCGAGCGAACAGTTTTCCGGTAGCTCCTTCACTCTGAGCTATTTCAGATTCGTGATGCGGAAATATGTTATCCAGCCCTCCCCAGTGGATGTCCAGTGTCTCGCCTATGTACCTCATTGCCATCGCCGAGCATTCCAGGTGCCAGCCGGGGTATCCCCAGCCCCAGGGGGAATTCCATTTCAGAATATGATCGTCGCCCGCTTTTTTCCAGAGGGCGAAATCTTTCGGATCCCTTTTCCCCAGGTCGATGGAAACTCTAGCTCCCGGCACAAGCTCATCAAGCTTTCTGCCCGACAGTTTACCGTATCCCGGGAAGCTGGATACCGAATAGTAAACGTAGCCGTTAACTTCGTAAGCATGACCATTCTCGATAAGTACCTTTATCAGTTCGATCTGCTCGGGAATATGACCGGATGCCCTTGGAGAAACGTCAGGACGCAGAACACCCAGGGCGTCCATATCATCAAAGTAGGATTTCGTGTATTTCTCGGCTATCTGCATGGGTTCCAGTTTCTCAAGCCGTGCCTGCTTCTCTATCTTATCCTCGCCTGCATCGGCATCATCGGTGAGATGGCCCACATCTGTGATATTCTGGATGTACCTAACGTTGTATTCCAGATAACGGAGGTATCGGATCAGAACATCGAAGGAAACATAGCTCTTCCCGTGACCCAGATGGCTGTGACTGTATACCGTTGGCCCGCATACATACACTCCTACATACGGCTTCGAACGAGGCTCAAACTCCTCCTTCTGACGGGTCAGGCTGTTATAAAGTTTCATCATAGTTCCTTCAGTCGAAATAATCCGTGTGCATTGCTTCCCGGACAAGCTGCATTGTCCTGCTTCCTTCAATACATGCAGCTTCAGTGCCGCTCTTCAGTATTTCATCGACGCGACCGGGTTTTTCGAACTGGATCCTCCGTTCCCGGATGGGCTCCAGAATCTCCTCGATCACCTGGAGCATCCTCTTCTTGCATGCAACACAGCCGATGGTTCCCTTTCTGCAACGCTCTTCAATGTCCGGAGACTCTTCCCTGTTAAAAGCCTGGTGGTAGGTAAATATCGTGCATATCTCGGGATGACCAGGATCGTCCTTATGGATTCTTGCCGGGTCAGTGACTGCGGACATCAGCTTCTTCCTGACCTCCTGTGTGCTGTCGCTGAGATAAATGCAGTTTCCAATGGATTTGGACATCTTGGCCTGACCGTCCAGTCCTACCAGCCTTGCCGTTTCACCCTTCAGACCCGCAGGCTCGGGGAAAACGTTATCGTAAAGCTCATTGAACCGCCTGGCTGTAAAACGGGATACCTCCACCACCGGAAGCTGGTCCTCGCCAACCGGGACAAGATCAGCCCTGCAGAAAAGGATATCCGCAGCCTGGCTCACAGGATATCCCAGAAATCCGTAGGTCATGTTCTCCTCAAAACCATGCTGTCTGGCTTCCGTTTTGATGGTAGGATTGTGCCTGAGCCTGTTTACGGTAACGAACATTGAAAAGATAACTGTAAGCTCCGCTATCTGGGGAACCATGCTTTGAATGAAGATGTTCACAATTTCCGGATCAAGTCCTACGGAAAGATTATCAAGCGTAACCTGTCTCACATCCACGGGAAGGTGTTCCGGATGATCGAAATTCGTGGACAGTGTCTGTACATCGGCTACAACTATGAATGTCTCGTACTCATTCTGGAGAGCAACCCTGTTCTGCAGCGATCCGATATAGTGTCCAATATGAAGAGGACCTGTGGGTCTGTCTCCGGTTAAGATACGTTTTTTTTCACTGCGTTTTGTCTGCATATAACTTCTTCTCCCGTACACTGGGAATATTGGAGTATCTGAAATCTCTCAGATCTATCTCACCGGAGTACTCATCCAGAATGTCGTAAGTTCTTTCAACAAGATTATCAAGCTGCGGACAGATTCTGGAATAATCCGCGAGGTATCTGAAAGTTCTGGGCAGGTATCCCAGAAATTTCGTATCACCCGTTTTCCTGTACTGGAGAGCGAAAGTACCTATGGCCTTCAAACTCCGCTGACATGCTGTCCGGGCAATCTGGAACATGTTCATATCGCCCTTCGCTATAATGAATTTCTTGGCTCTGTCCTCCCATGAGAATCCGGGGTCCCTGTAACTGTCTCTTATAAGGCTTACCACATCGTATGCAGGGGGACCAAACCTGGCATCCTGCCAGTCAAGTATGGTCAACCGGTTATTATGAATCATGAGATTCGCACTGTGAAAATCTCTGTGAACGAAGACCGTTGATTCCGAAATCATGCCGCAGAGTTTCCGCATCTCATCCTGAAGTACAAGAAGTTTTTTCATTGGAACTTCAAGAAGCCGGAAAAACAGTGTTTCCAGGGTATTCTCAAGCTCCGCCATGAAGAATGCGGGAGTAAAGCTTCTTCTGCCGGCTATTGAATCGGAACAGGCTGTGCAGTCAAGTTTTCTCTGCATGGCTATGATCATGTTAATTGCTTCATTGAGATACTTCAAGTACTGGTCATCATCCACATCAAGCAGTCTGAGGCTGCCCAGATCCCCCTGAAGAACCCATCCCATCTTGGTGTTGCATTCCATGATTGAAGAAACACTGAATCCGTGATCGGAAAGGAGTTCATGAATATCCAGCCACGGCCATATGGGAATCTTCCCGCTGTCCATCAGGATGAGAGTTTCCCCACCAGAGAATACACGCCAGAAAAGCCTTCCCGACACATCACCGTAAAGTCTTTTTACAGTTACGCTGTTATCGGTTCTGGTCCTGAGCCATGCAGCAAGTTCCGGAGACATAGTTCTCATACGAATTCACCGTCCCGACTGCTACAGAGCCATGGCAGTATGGATTCTTCAAGCGTACCACTTTCGAGGGATGAACCATCAAGCATGACACTGTCCCGAAGGAAGGTACCACTTCCCAGAATACAGCCCCTGCCGATATTCCATACTCCATTGAGAGTAACATCGCTGGAAATACACGCTGTGGGATGAATGAAAGAACCACCGGATAGAATATTCCTGCGAAGAATATCTATTCTGCCCATGTCCAGCCACCTGCCATTCCCCCTGCAGGCAGTGAGCCTGCTGCTGTCTGCCGCCACTCTGGAAGCAAGTTCTGAGAACATGCCCCCCGAAGCCTGTATCTTTGCGGCAACAGCTGGAATTGATGGTTCCATCAGGCTTACTCCCCAGTAATGCGTCCGTTGGATGCCGCCGCATCCGAATTTCATATCTTCATCTATTAATAATGGAGAATAATTGCCATCGGGAGGGAAATCTCCGGTAAGAACCGTCCAGTTTGATCCAGTTTTCCGGTGATGTTCAACCAATCCGAGTGCATCAAAATCCTCGATTATCATATCCGTGTTTACGACCATCCAGGTACCTGTGTCCATTATGTTCGCATGTCTGGCCAGGGTTGCTGAGGCGCCCAGAGGTCTTTCCTCAAAATATAATTCACACATATCTTCCTGCCAGATCATTGAAATCTCTGTCAGCAGCGCTTCCGGACACCTTGAAGCGTTTATTCTAATTCTCCGGGGGCATACAGAGCATATCTGCCCGGCCAGCCTTCCCAGAACCGATGTATCACCGAATGGAAGCAGGGCCTTCGGACGGATATAAGTAAGGGGTTCATCCCTCCTGCCGAAACCAGCAGCAAGGAAAAGAACCCCCTCAATTTGCACGCTGGACCTGTTTACCCGTAAATCTCTTCTCTGTTGCAGTCGCACAGCTTGACCCTGCGTCTCTGCGGGCGCCAATCTCCACTTTCATTGTACCTGGCGGCATAGAGTACTACAGATACCCTTTCCTTACCGCATACGGGACAGTCATCCTTATGAAGTGCTCTGGCTTCGTGTGCCAGCTTGGCTGCAAAAGTTCTTTCTTTCTTAGGCATTCGTAGCATCCTCTCCGGTTATCACCGGGATACTGCAGGCGGATGTCATGATTCTGTCCATCATTTCACGATCACCGGTTTCGGTATATATCGCCTGAGCTGTCTCCAGAATTATAAGTAAACCACGGCGGACTTGCACGGCATTAAATCTATCTTCAGAAGCCCACCAAAACGGACACGAGTATAACATTTTATTGGCCAGAGAGGCAACCTTGTCCGATTTGCACAGTCTGGCAACATCGCTGACATCGCAAAGCAGCTTCCTCAATTGAACATGGATCCGGTTATCAGGATCATCCCACAAAGGCCATGGCTTCCCGGCCTCAAGGTCGGCAGGAGTTGTTGACCAGCTGCCCGGGGGAATGTCGGCAGGTACAGATGGGAAACTCTCCAGCAGGTCTCCAGGAGTTACCATTACGGCATCCTTCCTGTTCTGAAAGGCCTCGAGGAAAGGTGCGAGAAATCTCTCGATAGTTCCCGGTCTATGATGGCCGTAGGTTTCACCATCCATTGCTATAAGGATATAGGAATCTTCGGAGCCTGCCCAGCTGTGCATGCCGGCAATCATCTCCTCAGCCATCCCGGAACCGTTCTCTCCGTGAAAGGATATCCTGTTGCTCCAGAAATTGCTTCTAAGCAGTACGGCCACGCCATCCACTTCGAGAATCGTGTTAAAGGGAATGTTTCCGCCTGTCCATGCCCATGGAATATCATCGGTTACTGTCCAGTTATAGCCCATGCTGCCGAATATCGATGGAAGCAGCGGGGAGTAAGCCATTTCAGGGGGGAAAACACCCGAAGGATCGTAGTTCTTCCCCAGTAGCCGGCGGTTGCCATCACTGTTTATTTTCAGCTGCCTTCTTACATCATCCTCGCTTATCAGAG
>DAOWFD010000290.1 GCA_030638185.1 Candidatus Aegiribacteria sp. | reverse complement strand
GCCATCGAAGAGACCTATGCTGGAGAACACCCCGAACTGGATTTCACAAAGGTTGACAATATGGAAGCATCCTGGACAGTCTCACCCCAGCAGCTGTACCAGTTCCTTGTCAATGGAAACCTTATTGAAGGTACCTCGAGTACAACTCAGCCAGAGACTCCCTCGACTGAAGGGGGGTCGAGAACATGACTTATCTGAGTATAATCATTTCCGCACTGCTTGCTTTCGGACTGGGAGATGTTGTTGACATTCTTGAAAGCGACGAGGTTGAGAGCGCCCTTGATGTAGCGGAATCTTTCCAACGGGCAAGCAGGGAAATAACCGAAGTCGAGGAGTATTACATCGGCAGATCCGTTGCGGCAGTTGTTATCAACATGTACGTACCCCTTGAAGACCCTGCCATGCAGCAGTACATCAATCTTGTAGGCCAGACCGTCGCCTGCAGTTCACCCAAGCCTACCATCTTCGGAGGATATCATTTTCTGGTGCTGAACAGCAGCGATATTAACGCAATCGCCTGTCCGGGAGGGCTTATCTTTGTCTGCAGCGGATTGATTAATATGGCATCCAACGAGGATGAGCTTGCGGCCATTCTTGCACATGAAGTGGCGCATGTCACCCTGCAACATGGGATATCATCCATCGACCAGGCCAGATGGACTGAATTCGGTGCTCTGGTTGCCCAGGAATCAACGGAAAGATGGGGCAGCAGCGAAGTTCAGAATGCCGCGAACGACTACGGCGATATTGTAGAGGATGTAGTTTCCAATATCATCACCAAAGGCTACAGCCGTGAGACCGAATACCAGGCGGACAGCCTGGCTGCCGAAATATGCGCTTCTGCAGGATACGACCCCCATGCCCTGGCTTCCGTTCTTGAAAGCATGTGCGCAATCGATTCAAGATCAGGTCCTGGTTTCTGGCAGACACATCCATCACCCGAAGATAGACTTGCAGCGGTTAATGCTGTAATAGCCGCGCTGCCACAGAGACAGATTGATCCAGTCCGTACAACCAGGTTCAATGAGTACACTTCAGGTTCGGTATCCGTTCCGGATCCAGTTTCCGAAACAACGGGAACCGGAAGAAGATAAGTGAGTACAGGCTCCTCAGCCACACCATCCTCTAAGGAGATGACATTTTAATATGTTGAAGGATCGCCGGTTCCTACCTGCATGCTTAATAATGACACTGTTTGTAACTCTGCTTTCATGCAATGGAACCGGCAATTCCAATTCTAATCCGGACCCAGTACTGCCCGAAACACTATACGTCGATGTCATCGGTACTCTTCCCCATGACACTTCAGCTTTCACTCAGGGGTTTGAGATCCATGACGGTATTCTCTGGGAATCCACAGGCCATTACGGCTATTCAACCCTCAGGAAACTTGACCCCTCTAACGGTTCCATAATAGAAACCTACCCCCTTCCTGATACTCTGTTCGGTGAGGGAATCACCATAGTTAATGAGAAAATCTATCAGCTCACTTGGCAATCCGGACTTGTACTTGAATGGGACATTGAGAATCCCGTAATGACAATATCCGATACAATAGAGACCGAGGGCTGGGGTATCTGCTCCGTCAGCAGCAGCACTGTCGTCACCAGCAATGGCAGTTCTACACTCAGTTTCAGGGATATCACAAGTTTTAATACTCTGCGGACGATCAACGTGAATATTGACGGCGGAACCATTGGCCTGCTTAACGAGCTTGAGTATGCTGTAGGCTACATCTACGCAAACAGGTACTATTCGGATTACATTTACAGGATAGACCCTGAAACGGGAAACGTCACAGCACTTATCGACGCATCATCACTGCTGTCAGGCTACAACAGGATAAACGCCGGTGCTTTGAATGGTATCGCCTGGGACCCCGAACGGGAAGCTTTCCTTCTAACCGGGAAGAACTGGCCAACCGTCTTCATTGTAACCTTTTAAAAAAGGGGAAACAGAAATGCCTCCCCTTACATTACCGAAGTAGAATTACGCTAATTCTGTCTTTGCTTGCTTTGAGCAAAATCCACTCTGAGCTGGCGTCCATCTATTTCCTGTCCGTGCATTGCCTCCTGAGCTGTCTTTGCGGCCTCTTCAGTTTCGAAGGTTACAAAGCCGAAGCCTCTTGACCGCCCAGAGTCTCTTTCACAGACAACGTTAGCCTCTTCAATTGCTCCAAATTCCTCGAAAGCCTTCTTTAGACCTTCATCGTTTGTTGCCCAGGCTAACCCACCTACAAATAGTTTTCTGTTCATTAGAACTCCTGTTCCCGGGACCTGCGTCCCTCAGTACCATGCGGCACAAAGCCGCTGTTGCCCCCTTCAGGGGGTCGTGCTAAACCGGGATACGGCCCGGAATCCTGCTGCAGAATCGCAGCAGATAGCAAATGCAATTTTATTAATACTTTCATCCATGTGATAACGATCATGGAATGTGAGAAACGGATATAATTTTGAAATGACGTAAACCTCTTCGACACATTAAACAAACATTAGCAACTTGCTTATAAAAAGCTTTAAGTATTATACGGTATTGATCTTTATTGACAAGTCCCCCGCAGCAATGCTTCTTTCAACACATAAGCTGGTACCACGTCTTACATCTTAGCATTCGTTACTGTTGTATCAATCAAAATGTTAACCTATAGTGATTTTAATGATAGCTGTTTGAAGAAGCCGTGCCGGAGTCGAAACACATATCATCAACCGGAAACTTGACGATATCAATAGCAGGGCGTATTGTTCCCCACCATCATAATGCGCCTCGATAGCTCAGTTGGTAGAGCGGGTGGCTGTTAACCACTAGGTCCGAGGTTCAAGTCCTCGTCGAGGCGCCAT
>DAOWFD010000074.1 GCA_030638185.1 Candidatus Aegiribacteria sp. | reverse complement strand
TACCCGAGATCAGGGAGTATTACAATCTTGAAAGGCTCTGTAGCGATGTACCAAGTATTGAATACGATGACACGGAGGAACTGCCGGATGATGACTCCAGCCATGCTCAGGAATGAACTGGAGAGGGTTCTGGAATCTTCAGTCCGCAGCATCTGGGGAGAAATCATACCTGATGATTTTTGTGCAGTTGTATCCGGGTCGGACAATCTGGAATTCGGAGATATTTCCTGTCAGGCCGCGATGAGACTCTCAAGGATAGTAAAGGAAAATCCCCGTGCAATTGCCGGTAGAATTGCTGAAGCCCTGGCTGACAGTATCGAGGAAATATCATCTATCAGCGTCGATGGCCCGGGGTTTATTAATTTCAGGTTGAAGAATGACTACCTTGCATACGCCGCCTTCGATCTGGCTTCCGGAGGTCTGCAGCCCCTGCTGCCGGATACGGGTGCCGGGAGAAATGCTCTGGTTGAATTCGTTAGCTCCAATCCAACGGGGCCACTGACTGTCGGCCACTGCAGACAGGCTGTTCTGGGCTCCACCATCAGCAGTCTCCTTGAAGCTTCAGGATGGAAGGTCAGCCGTGAGTATTACTTCAACGATGCCGGAAGGCAGATAACCCTTCTCGGCGAATCACTTGCTGCCAGGTACTTATCTGCTGAAGGCGGAGAGGAATCAGTTCCCGAAGGCGGTTATCACGGGGGCTATATTATTGAGTGGGCTTCCGATCTGAAAGCTTTTCACGGAACCGGGCTGACATGGGAGAGTGATCGGGATACCTTTATCCGCTTTGCCGAAGAGAAAGCCATGGAGATGATACGATCGGACCTTTCTCTTCTTGGCATAGAATTCGACAGGTATTTCGCCGAGAGCGAGCTGATACCTGAGGCTGTGACGGATGCGATTGAAAGGTTGTCCGGGGTCACAGCTGACGGCAGAAACCTGGTCTACAGCGATGACAGCGCCCCGGGGAAACGCTGGTTCAGGTTCACAGCCCTCGGGAGGCCGAAGGACAGGGTAATTATCCGGGGCGACGGCACGTATACGTACAGGATGCCCGATATCGCCTACCATCTTGATAAGTTCTCCAGGGATTACGACCTGATGGTGGATATCTTCGGAGCGGATCATCTGGATACAAGCCGCGATGTTACGGCTGCACTGGAATACCTTCTTGGCAGAGAGAACGTTTCGGAAAAACTGAGGGTTATCATCCACCAATTTGTTACTCTCGTAAAAGATGGCAGGAAAATAAAGATGTCAACCAGGTCCGGGGATTTTGTTACACTCAGGGAGCTTGTTAACGATGTCGGTTCATCTGATGTTACTAAGTACCTTTTCCTGACCAGAAGGGCGGAAGCCCACATGGATTTCGACCTTGACCTTGCCAGGAAGCAGTCCAGCGAGAATCCGGTTTACTACGTTCAGTACGCCCATGCCAGAATAGCAGGGATACTCCGCGCAGCCGGGGAAGCTGGAATAAGCTCTCCGAAAGAGTTCTCCGGCGAGATTTCCAAACTCCTCGAAGGCGAATATGAGCGGGAGCTGATGCGCCTTCTTGAATCCGTACCTGTCAATGTCGCCGCAGCCGCTGACGAAATGGAACCACACAGACTTACGGAGATCCTCGCGGATCTGGCCACCGGGTTCCACAGATTTTACCAGCACGTACGTGTGGTCGATACTGCCAACAGGGACATCTCAGCGGCCCGTTTGATGCTCTGCAGGGCATGCAGACGATGTATCAGCGATCTTCTGGGAATACTGGGCGTGGATGCTCCGGACAGAATGTGAATCAGTAATCAATATATGAACAGGACAGGTTTATTATGGCAATTCTTGTAGTTGGTTCCGTTGCTCTCGATACGGTTACGACTCCGGCAGGAAAGGTTGAGGAAGCTCTGGGCGGCTCTGCTATCTATTTTTCACTAGGGGCCGGATGCTTCGATGTGGTAAGGATAGTGGGAGTTGTCGGGCCGGATTTTCCCGTATCCGAGAAAAGATTTCTGGCGGAACGCAGAATAGATGTAAGGGGCCTGACCACGGAGCAGGGTCCCACATTCCGCTGGGAGGGTGCGTACGGCCCTGATTTCGGAGATGCGCGAACGATAAGGACTGAGCTGGGCGTATTTGCCAGTTTCAAGCCGAACCTTCCGGATGATTATGTAAGCACTCCCTGCATTTTCCTTGCCAACATCGACCCTGTACTGCAACTCCAGGTACTGGAACAGGTTCGCAATCCCCGCTGGATAGCTGTTGATACCATGAATCTCTGGATAGACCAGCAGAGGGACAAGGTGCTTGAAGTCTTCAGCAGGGTTGATATCGTTTTTGTCAACGCTTCCGAATCGATGCAGATTTCCCGCTGTAAGAATCTCTTCGACGCCGCAAATTTCATTATCAGCTCCGGACCACGCTACGCCGTTATTAAAATGGGCGGAGCAGGCGCTATGATCTTCGGAGGAAGTGAACCCTTTGTGCTTCCGGCTTATCCGCTGAAGAAGGTTATCGATCCAACCGGAGCGGGAGATACCTTTGCTTCGGGGATGCTTGGATACCTTGCCGGCAGCGACAGCGATCTTGACTTTGAGAGCATGAAGAAGGGGCTGGCCTATGGATCGGTAAATGCCAGCTATGCCTGCAGCGGCTTCGGTATTGAAGAACTCAGGGAGTTAACCCGTGATGATATTGACTCAAGAATGGAATACTACCTCTCCACAAATCAGCTGGGAAAGTTCAGAATATGAAACCGGTTGATTACAGGAGCAGCGGAGTCGATCTACTGGAAGGAGAGAAAGCTGTAGCCCTCATGAAGGAGAGGGTCAGAGAGACCTACACCAGGGAAGTACTGTCCGACCTGGGCCACTTCGGGGGATTGTACAGGGCTGATTTCAGCCACATGAAGGAGCCTGTTCTCGTTGCCAGCACAGATGGTGTAGGTACAAAGCTCAAAGTTGCCTCAATGAAGGGACATTACGGGACCGTCGGCAGTGACCTAGTTAACCACTGCGTTAACGATATTCTCGTTCAGGGAGCATCGCCTCTGTTCTTCATGGATTACATAGCATGCGGCAGGCTTGAAGCGTTCACCGTCGCCGAGATAGTATCGGGACTTGCCGACGCCTGCAGTGAGAATGGATGTGTGCTTCTCGGGGGAGAGACGGCTGAGATGCCTGGTTTCTACGGCGAAGGTGACTACGATGTAGCGGGAACCATAATAGGGCTGGTGGAGAAGGACATGATCATCGATGGATCGGACATCCGTCCGGGGATGATCGTTATCGGTCTTCCATCGAACGGGCTTCATACGAACGGTTATTCCCTTGCCAGAAAAGTTATCTTTGATACCGCAGGGCTGTCCCCTTCAGACACCCATCCTCTTCTTGGGGGCATCACAGTCGGGGATGCTCTGCTTGCCGTTCACAGAAGTTATTTAAGGGCTCTTGAACCGCTGCTGAGGGAGAAGCTTGTGAAAGGTATAGCCCATATCACCGGAGGCGGCATCCCGGGGAACCTTCCCAGGATACTGTCTGCAGGCTGCGGCGCCCTGATAAGACCACTGTGGAGCGTACCTGCGATATTCGAGCTCATTCGCGAATTGGGGCAGGTGGAAATCTCCGAAATGAGAAGAGCGTTCAATATGGGAGCGGGTATGCTTCTTGTCGTGGATGAAGGTGATAAGGAGAGGACAATTGAGCTTCTCAGGATTTCAGGGGAAGAGCCCTTCATCGCCGGGGAAATCCTGCGCGGTGAGGGGATAACATTCGAAGGCTGATATCCGGTACAGGTATTCTCATCAGTTCAGGTTTGAGAAATTGATGTAACGGGGAACAGAAGTGCTATGGTAGGAGCAAATCACGGCATGGCTGGAAATCGACTTTTCCATTGCTATTTCCTG
>DAOWFD010000278.1 GCA_030638185.1 Candidatus Aegiribacteria sp. | reverse complement strand
CTCGCTTATCAGAGGAAATATGGGATGGTAAGCTCCCGAGTCGGTGAATTCCAGATTCGCAGCAGAAGCAAAATGATCAAGGGATTCCGATCCCATTTTTTTCAGCTGCTCGGTCAGGGAATAATTGATGTTTACCGCTACTCTGGCTCCCGATCTGGCCAGCAATCCGGCAAGGGGGGTATAGCATTCTCCGTCGATTTTCGCCACTAAAGACATATCCTGAGTCGGAGGTTGATACATGTGCAGCAGCAAACTTACGTACTTCATCTATTACGTTCCTTAATAAGTAGAATCCTGTCACCGGTGCAAAGGCCGAGAAGTTCAGATGCACTTCCGCAGCTGACAGCGATTTCCATAAGACCCTGGCTGCCCTGAAGGAAGAGAACATCGGTATGTTCAGCGTAGGTTTTAACCTCTGTGACAGGTTCAATCCTGCCATTGGGGAGCTGAAGCTCGACGGGATGAAATGCGCTGGATGGGGGTAACCAGAGAACGATATTACCGAATATGTCTAT
This sequence comes from Candidatus Aegiribacteria sp., assembly GCA_030638185.1. Taxonomy (GTDB): domain Bacteria; phylum Fermentibacterota; class Fermentibacteria; order Fermentibacterales; family JCC-6; genus Aegiribacteria. Next base: position 7,637 of record DAOWFD010000278.1, on the reverse strand, counting down.
ATGGGCGACCGTTACCTTCAGCCCGCCGTCCTCCAGCATCGGCATCTCAATTGCAGATGGAACGAGATCCTCATTCTCAATCGGTTCCAGGAAATCCACCCACCCGGGATCGACTACGAGTCTGGCTCCGGCCGCGGCGAAAACATCCCTTCCGTGGAATGTGCTGCTGGATCCTGTCTGCGGATCTGGAAGTTTCCAGGATCTGGTTATGGGCAGAAGTCCGAAAAGACCGTTATCCGGCCCGACAAAGAAAGCACCCTCCACTTCGCAGACCACCCCTCTGCGGGCAGTTCCCACCCCGGGATCGATCACTGCCACCACTACAGAACCCGCCGGGATAGATTTAAGGGAAACGAAGAGATGAAAAGCGCCTTCGCTGACTGAACCCGCCTTTACATCATGTGTCAGATCGACGATTGCGGCACTCCCGGAGCACTCTGACAATATCACCGCCTTCATCTGGGCGACATAGGTGTCAGAAGTTCCGAAATCGGAAAGCATAAACAGAAGGTTGTTCATCTGTATTTCAGAACCACAAGGGTCTGGTCATCCCCCTGAGGAGAGCCTTTCGAATATGAGTTAACAGCATCCAGTATCCCGCTGGAGATCTGGTTCGCGGAGAGGTCACGGTTTTCCAGGACCACCTCGTAAAGCCTCTCTGTCCCGAATTCGAAACCTGACGAATCCATGGCCTCTGTAAGTCCGTCGGTGTAGAGGATAAGTACATCCCCCGATTCAAGTTCCACTGTTCCGTGCTCATACCTTGCCTGGGTCGAAAGACCCATTATAAGCCCGCCCTTGTCAAGCCAGTGGGATTCCCCTTCCCTCTTTACAAGAAGCGGAGGATTATGACCTGCGTTAACATATGTAAGCTTACCCGAGTCAAGATCCAGCACACCGTAGAATAGACCGGTCATTATGGGATCCCCCTCACCCAGAACGGAGGATTCATTAACCTTCTGAATTATCTCGCTGATGGAATAGATACTCTGCACGTAGGCTACAAGGTTACCCTTAAGCCCCGCCATAGTAAGTGCCGCCGGGATACCTTTCCCGGCCACATCGGCCACTGCCAGTCCAAGGTTACGGTCAGGTAGATGAAAGAAATCGTAGTAATCGCCTCCTACTTCGCTGGCAGGCCTGTAGAATATCTCGATATCGTAACCCTCAAGATTGGGAGGACTATCCGGAAGCAGGTCAAGCTGTATCTTCCGCGCCATGTTCAATTCTTCTGCTATGGCGTGTCCGCCCGAGAACCTGTTAAGAAGAATATCAGGCATCCTGTTCCTGATGATATCCGAAGTGAGCAACTCTGGAGTTTCGATAACCAGTCTTATCACTTCCATTCGTACATTTCTATCGGGATCAGTGAACATGTCCGCAAGTTTTACATCTATATCTGGTATTGCATACAGCTCCGGGTGGCTTCTGAGACCTTTCACGATCTCCAGCCGCACATCTGATGCAGAATCATCAAAAGCGCTGATTACCACTGGAAGAAGCTTTCCTGCTGGTATGGAAACGTTGTTAAGCAGGCCGGAAAGAGCGCTTAAGCGGACATACGAGTCTTCATCATCAAGCAGTTCCTTCAGAATAGGGTCAAGGTCATCCGGTTGATTACCTTCATATTCTCCAAGCGCCAGAGCGGCAGCAGCCCTTACAGCCCGTTTCTCGTCAAGCGCCAGCTGCCTGAGCGCATCAAAGGCCATATCGGTTCTTATCCCAAGGCTCCGGATCGAGTTCAACAGTGATTTTCGAACGGATGAAGAGGAGTCATGTATGAATTCAGTTATGAAATCGGAAACAGAATCACCGAGATCACTGCTGTTCCAGAGGACAAAGAATGGGAGGCCGGATCTTTTCTCAAATTCACCGGTCTTTAGAATACCTGCGATCAGCTCAACAGATGCTTCTATCAGATCTGTCCTGCCAAGGCAGATGAGCTGGCTTAGAGCCTCCCTTCCCTCATAGTGATCCGATATCAGTACCTCTTTCAGAAGATTTCTTCTTATTTCAGTGTTCATGATAGTGTAGTATCGCAGCACCATGCTGGCGAATGCCCTGCTGAAGGCGATTCGTTCGTGGATAAGTTCCCAGAGGTTCTCCTTTTCCTCATGATCAAGGGAGGAGTAGTTCATAAGCATGCAACGCGTGACCTGAAGAATGTCCTCCTCTGCCAGGTCGGTTCTGATTGATTTCCTGATTTCACTGCTGAAGAACCTGAGCCTGGCCCCGATCCTCCATGCCAGTCTTCCCTTACCTCCCGAAGGCAATCTGTCCATCAACACCCATAGCAGGTCGTTGAATTCCTGGTTGAACTCCTCAAGCTTTCTATCCAGAAGCCCCATAATAAGGGTAGTCATTAATCCGGGGTCACCCTCTTCCAGTACCTCGTTCAGCACATCGAATTCCCTGGTTTCAAGCGCGGGAAACTTGCTGCCTATGTAAAGCATCAGACCTTGACGGACTTCGTACGAATTGTCTTCCAGAAAGTCCCTGTATATCTTTTCGCATTTCTCAGACATTCCCCACATGGTCAGGTTCTGAATAAACTGTCCCCTGACTCTTGATTCAGGGTCAGTCACCGCTGCATTCACAAGATCTCGAAATGCAGGCAACTCAATGACCCACTGCCGCCCGAGAGTTCCGGCAACCGCCATTCTTACTTCTGTATCACCTTTCGACATCATAATCCTGTACATGCTTATTATCGACTCATCCGAATGATCTGCGGAGCTTAGAAGCGTGTTAAGAACGTCAATAAGAACCACACTGGTCTCGGAGGCGATATGAAGAAGAAGCTTCGCCTTTACTTCATCGGAGAGGCTCTTATAGAAGCCGGCTAGGAAGTATCCGGCCCGCCTTACTCCAGGCTCCTCACTTCCGAACAGTGTATCCGCAAACGCGCGAATGACTGGAGCATCCTTCTCAAGCAGCTCGCGTATACCCTTGTCGATAGCCCACATTCTGACCGAATCACTGACAGTGATATACACTTCGCCGCTTCCGCAAATTCTTCTGAATGGATAAGCACCTCTGGCGGCAAGGGATCTGCTGTAGAGCTCTTCCAGTTCTTCTTTTAATGGGAATCTCTTGTTCTCCTGTACAATGAGCCTGTCAAGAAACCTGAAGAGGACCCGTTTGAATACCGCTTCAGCAACAACGGGATCGAAAGCAGCCAGCAGAAGCAGCTCAGCTTTCTCGAGGGCAGGAAGCCTGCGGAACCACCTCAGAGCCTCCCTGCCCTGATCCAGTCTCCATTTCCGGTCTTTTGAAGGTTCAGGGAGTCTGATATGAGAATCGTTGTATGAATCAAAAACTTCAGCGATCTCCGGGGAGGATGTTGCAAGTATCAGCCTGTGTCTTGATTCTGTGGCTCTTGTCATAAGTGAGATAACCGATGACCAGAGACGGGAGGGATAGATATCCACCATTCTCCTGAGAGTATCAATATCAAGGAATACAGCGCAATCCTCCGGACCCGTAAGAAGCTGCACAACTTCCCTGAAGTAAAGGTCTCGCGTTATTATCTCGATGGGGTTCAGGTTATCCAGAGAGGCTTCCACCAGCAGCTTTCTCGCAATGGTGGTTTTTCCAGCACCCAGGGAGCCGCTGAGGCAGACAAATCCATTCCTCGTAATAACTTTCCTGGCTTTCTCAAGTGAATCCAGATCTACGGAAAGCACGTCGATATCGCCATATGATTGAAGCAGCTCACTGCCTTCAGGAAACGGAAAGGATTCTCGATTCAGACTCCTGAGCCAGCTCTGAACCTGGTTCCGTAGCAATTCCCTGCCTTCGTTGGCCGATGAGAAGGTCCAGCAGAGAGAGCATTCTACAAGATCCTGAACTGCGTTATCATCCTCCGGCTCCTTCATAAAACATATCCCGGCGATCGGGACAGCATGCCGGAAGCAGTTGTAGTAGATGTTTCTTAGTTTGGGAGAAAGCGGTCCGTTAATAACAAGCAGGAGAGCATCAGGAGTCGGAATATCCGATCGGGAAATCTGAATTTCATCAGCCCATCCGGGAGGTATGAGAAGCTCGGCGTCCGTTATAAGAATATCCCGGATTCCCCCGGACAGTTCCCTGTTTTCGAATACTACTGAAAGAGTGAAGCTGTTCACGGGATGAGAATCACTTTCAGGTCAGAGGCCAGATAAGAGTAACCCTCGTTTTTCCTTCCGGAGTAAGACCGAACTCGACCCATTTGGCCAGGTTCCGAGCGATGAGGATTCCTCTGCCCCTTGTTAAAAGGAGCTCTTCTCCTTCTCCCGGGTTGAACCCGAGGGCTTTCTCAGGTTCCCATGATCCTTCATCATCTATCAGAAATCGTATCCTGTTAGGAAAAATGTTGAAGCTGATAGTAACCGTCTTTTCAGGGTCGTTCCCGTTTCCGTGCTCCATCGCGTTCTTTGCCAGCTCAACAACTGCAACCGACAGGGATGACAGATCATCTTCCTCAACTTCCGCAGACCTTCCTATAGCTTCAACGATCTGCTGAAGCGGCTCAAGTACGGAAGAATCACTTGGCAAGTGTATTTCTATCGCGCGCACAATCAATCTCCGAAACTATTTAGCGCTTCCTGTTCATCTCTATAAGTCTCAAAGATGGTAATCAGCTTTGTAATAATGAACAATTCATGGATTTTCTTCGTGGCATTGAGAATCCTCAGGGCTCCACCTGCTCTTGCAAGGGTAGTATGACCGGATACAATTACTCCAAGGCCGGAACTATCCATCCAGCTTACCTTCCCGAGATCAAGAAGAACTTTCTTTTTGTCCTGATCAACGGCTTTCTTGAATATCTCCTTTACTTCAATAAGCTCGGGGCCACCGATAACTTTGCCGGACATGGCAATAACGAGAACATCGCCCTTCATTTCCTGCCTGATCTTCACTTTCTACCTCCAGACAATTGAAAGTTTCAGCAAACGAAATCCGATCCTGGTTGAATATAGCCCTAAAATCCAAATTGACAAATTCCCTGTCTGTGTTCAGGAGCAGGCGACATAATTCTCCCATTCGATAAATCCCAGTCTGTCAAGAAATTCCATTATGGATATCCTCGCTCCGGGAAGCCTGGAGGCAATTACCACAGGTATGTCAGATCGTCTTGACAATTCACCCGGCCCCATCACGGGTCTTCCTCTTAACAGTATTCCCTGTCTGTCCTCAGAGGGGTCAATAAAAGCTTCGATATGAAAGCCGTTATCCTGCAGAAATTTTCCCAGTCTTCTCGCCGTCTGCCCGCTTCCCGCAATGTAAATGGTTTTACCCGACATGCACGGTACATATTCAAGGTACTTCGCCTTTAGCTTGTAGAAATTGGTAAGAGAATAAGCACTGCTGGTCCTGGAAAGCCTGTCTTCCCGATCCCTCCACTTCAGTAGAACCTCAGGTACACGGGCGAATCTGTAACCCCTGCTCCAGAGCCTCAACCATAATTCGTAATCCTCGGGCAGCTTCCTTTCGGTATACCCGCCTTCTGACAGGATGCTCCGCCTGTGGTAAAAGGCAGTGGGATGAGGTACAGGACTTTCAATAAACAGATTCTTCTCTATCTCTTCAGGTTCTATAAGGTTGTTCAGCCAGTGCTCGTAAAGCCTGTAGCCACGGGTAACAATGTTATCGGGAAAACTCCGGACCTGGCAGGTTACCACTGTCATGGGTCCCTTGGATGCAGCAAGTCTGTACTGCTTCTCTATTCTGTCCGGCAGTGAGATATCATCCGCATCCATCCGTGCGATCCAGGTGCCGCTGCATCTTTCAAGTCCTGTGTTCAGAGCGTCTACAAGTCCCGAGCCGACGTTATTGACAAGGATGAACCTGGAATCTTTTAAACACCACTCTTCCGCAATCCGGAGAGACGAATCTTCCGAACCGTCATTGATCAGTACTGCTTCAAAATCCGTAAAAGTCTGTTCGGTGATTGATACAAGCGCTTCGTTGAAGTACTGTTCAGCGTTCCTGAAAGGCAGAAGCACCGATACGGCAGGACTGGTCAATTCGACAGGTTCAGAACCGCCTGATGCAGATCTTCCGGAGTTCTGACCAGCCGGCCGCATGCATCACCAACGCACGGCTGAGCGTAGGAATATCCGGGATCAGGAAGGTACAGCTCTTCCATCAAAATGCTGTCTGCCGGTATGGAGGGATCGAAGAAATCCACTCCCTCCTCTCCCGCCAGTTCAACAGCCTTAATCAAGAGCATCTCTGTGAGGCTATCCGCTCCGAAACCGACAACATTTATATGCAGAATCTGTTCTTCATGATGTACTGAAGAAGTATCAGGAACTGAACCTTCTTCAACTGCGTTCCTGAAAAAGCTGGAGTCCCTGGTGCCGGCCACCCTGATGATCTCATTCCCTCTTGAGTCGAATACAACAGTGATGGGAAGTACATCCGACAGGTTCCAATCATCCTTAAGCTGCGCTGCATCATTTTCGTTGAGCCAGACCACAGGCATTGATAGATTTACCACCTCACGGAATGCAAGCAAAGTCTCGAGTTCCAGATCACCCAGGTTAACGGCAACAGCCGCAATACTGCCTTCCAATGATCTGTAAACCTCATCTATCAGGGGCAGCTCTCCAACACAAGGTGTACACCAGGTGGCCCAGAAGTTCACGATAACCGATTTTCCACTGTTTACAGAAAGAAGACTGTCCAGGGCTTCCCTGCCCGTTAAAAGCGGTCCCTGTACAACCTGATCGTCATCCACTGCGGTATAACTGCCGCTGTACCTGAAAACCGGGAACAGAAAGATCAGAACCATGGGAATCCAGAGAAAATCAGTAAGCTTCATGTACTTAGCCATCAGCTCCCGACCCGCTTCCTCATGTCATGGTGTATTGCATGCACAGGGCACACGTCAATACATTTGCCGCACCTGATGCATTCTGCGGAGTTCGGTTCCCTGTAGATAGCGATGTCCACAGGACAGACAGATCTGCACTTGTCACATCTTATACACGAAGGATCGACTCGCATCCTGAAGATCGACACCTTGCCAGCCAACCCCCAGAAAGCACCCAGCGGGCATAGAACACGGCAGAAAGGCCGTTTTGATGTAATTGACCACAGAAGAACAAGAATGAGTAAAACAATTTTCCACGAGAAAAGAAAACCGGTCTGAAAGGTTTCACCGGAATCATGGAGTACAAGAGGTATTCCCGCTGTAAGGGTCCCGGAGGGACAGATAGCCTTGCAGAACCAGGGATCACCCCCTGCACCCGGTACAGTTCTGAGAGTAAGAGGAAGTATGAAGACAAAAATAAGAAGGACCGCATACTTGGCATCCCTCCATGAAGCAGGAATCCTGATCTTGGGCGATGGAATCCTATAAAGAAGTCCCTGCAGAAGACAGAAGGGACATATCCAGCCGCAGGCGAACCGGCCTGCTATGAACCCGAAAGTCAGCAGGAAGCCGATAACGCCGAGAAGTATTATCGCATCAGGTCTTCCGGTTGCGAGGCCTCCCGTAAATCCCTCCGATGACAGGATATTCTGAACCGTCCCCACCGGGCATGACAGAACACTTGAGGGGCACGAATAACAGTGCAGGCCGGGCACGCAGAATATCTTGGATTTACCGGTAAAGATCGCCCCTTGAATCAACCCCTGAAAGTAAAGAT
>DAOWFD010000232.1 GCA_030638185.1 Candidatus Aegiribacteria sp. | reverse complement strand
TTCCATATACTCTGACATATTGATACTATGGTAAAGAACTCCAGCAAATCCTCCTGCTCGATTGAAGTACTGGCGAACAAGTATCAAAATTCAGACTATCAATTTTCAGGAGGATGAACTTGTACAGAGAAGAGCTACTCAAACACTTCTCGAATTTCCTCGAGCCTCTTCAGTAACATCCTGATATGACCGATTTTCACCATAGCCGTGAAGTGCCCCTCACAGAATCTCTTCTTGCGGACATGTACCGTAAACAGCTTCCGGATAGTGTCGAGATCAGCAGAACCCAGCAACTCCGGGGATTCCAAATACTTCCGTGCCTCATCCTGCCAGGATGACCAGTCGAAGGGAATCACAAGACCATTCTCGTATAGTGCACTGTGTAAACGCTCGAGAACCGGGTTCCATACTTGATAGCCAAAGTGCCCTGGTTTACGTACTACTTCCTTGACTGGTTCGAAGCCTTCAACTTCAAGAAACGGCAGGAATTCCAATACATCATCAATATTATCAGTACTGAGTGGCTTATTGAGTTTCACTATCATTGACAGTCTATAGAGTTCATCATCGGTCATCCAGATTATCAAGATACAGCTTCTTAATACGATCCTTGTCCGCCATGGGCTTCTCTTTCTTATGGAACATCTCGATATACTCGATCATACCGGTAGCAGTATTGAACCGATAAACAACTCGAATTCCCGACCGAGCACCGCTCCCTTTCAAGGATCTGCAAGCGAACTTCTTTGCGATATATATGCCATCAACCTTGAATCCAATCCCAGATACTTTGAAGAGTCCCAGCGACTCAGGTTGGACACTCTGATCACAGTGCGCTAGAAGCAGCATCTTCTCGAGTACTTTTAGGTCATCTTTCAGCGAAGGGTATTTCTTCATGAGTCGTTTGAGATCACGCCTGAATCCGGGATGCTCCATCACTTCCGAACTCTGCTGGAGCTCACGATATCAGTCCTCTTCTTCCGGGTAATCCCTGACCGAATACTCGGGGGTTCTGTAGAATACAGTCTCGTAATCGATAGCCTCACCCTCATTCGTGCTCATCCAGGGCACATCACCATGAGAATGATCGCTTATCTGTTTTGCATTCATACCACCTAATTTTCGGAGAACTTCTTCAATAAGATCCAGCTCGCGACCTGTGAGCATAGAAAGGTCAGGTTCACGAAGTGGTAGATACTTTGTTTGAGGATAACTGAAATATTCGGAGCAGACCCTTTCGATGATTCCGTCCTTCTCCATCTCATCTACCAGCTTCCTGAAATGAGTGGGTGTAGGACCATAATGATTCCTGATATAGGTAGCCCCAATGAGTTGCTCCTCGTACTTCTCAAAATAATCAAAATCAATGAAATACAGAAGCTTATAAAGAACAGTTTCCCCCATATGCGGCTTTGCTCCGATCCTGGACAGCATAAAAAGGAGTACTTCTTTGAACTTATCGAACCGATTCTGTGGGATACTAATTCTTTGAGCGCTGTTTTCCCTGATCTCCATAACTGATCCACTATCCACAATACACTCAGGTCTCAGTTCAGGTTTCACTAATTGATCTAAAGTCAGCCCGAATATTTCGGCAACTCTCATGAGTTCAGTTGCAGAAAGCTTCCGTTTGCCATTCTCAATGTTGACTACAGCTGTACGCGACATCCCCATGAGATTAGCGAGATCTTCCTGGGACATTTGCCTGGACTCTCTCAGCAGCTTTACTATCATTCCAAGCTTCACAGAATTCATTTCACCTCCTTCGGAATACGTAATCCATTATTGACAATAATAAGATATGTACGATAATCGCATATGTCAATGTATGATAATTACACATCGTTACCTATCCTGAATACAGAGGAAGACATCAGCTCACTTCGCTCAGAATAGATGAAAATCTACACTTCTCTGGATGGACACTGAAGCCGATGCGTAATCGGCAGGAATCTGGTCATAAGGCGGCAGTACTCCGCATACAGTACATCCCATCCTGCGTTCGCATAGGTGTTCGGATTCATCTCGACGTTTTTGCTCACTATCTGCGAGCAGACGGCTTCCGAGACGATCTCCGCGATCAGAATCCTGAAGTGTTTTTCATCCTGACCGGGGTAGTCGTCCTTCTTCGACCCAAGATAGCGCTTTATCGAAGGATGCCTGGCAGCGATCTCCAGCACATTCTGTCTCC
>DAOWFD010000096.1 GCA_030638185.1 Candidatus Aegiribacteria sp. | reverse complement strand
CTTCACCATATCCGGATCATTACTTCCGGCGTTGAGCTACTATGGCCTCTGCTGACTTCTGCCCTGCTCTCTTGAAGGTTTCCCCGCAAGACGCTGTAAGAACACATTCCTGTCTGCTTTCTGTTTCGTCTTACTGAAGAAGAGAAACAAGAGGTGGTAACAAATTGCGACCACCTCAAGAACCTGAAATATTCCCACATCACTCCCCTCGCCTTCACCGAGCACGGCACGATCATGGTAGCAAGCGTGCTGAACTCACCTAAGGCCATAGACGTGAGCGTCTTCGTGGTTCGTGCCTTCGTACAGCTTCGCGAGATGATAGTAGGGCATAAGGAACTCGCCCACAAGATTGCCCAGTTAGAAAGGAAGCTGTGTGATCATGATGAGCAGATCCTGGCTCTCGTGGAAGCGATCAAGCAACTCATGGATCCGAAGCCGCCGCCGAAAAACGGAACGGAAACAGGACCAGGACAGACCGGCAGAGGAATCAGTAGCGCCAACTGCATGAACCAGTCACGAGAGCGAAGCTGTCAATCAATGCGATCTCGTGCTAGTTGACCGGAGGAGAAGATATGCCCAGACGACCGAGACCTGCTCAGGCCAAGCGAAGTGAGCACTGGTTGCGTGTGATGGTCAACTATCGCACGAGAGAACTGAACGGTCACATTTCAGATGCATTAGGCTGGCACGACGAGCGGATTGACTGGCGATTTCCATGAAGATGAAGAGTTTCTCTCCGTCCGTGGCGGCTGCGGACTCCGTTTCCGGAATTGGCGCAGGCTGACCCGAATAATCAGCGAAATTTGTATGGAAGGGTTCCCTGTACTCTCCTTCCGATCTTTCCCCGTCAAGTACGGCTTCCGAAGAAAAGGCGTTGGCTCTGCGTAGAACCTGCCATGAATAGTCGAACCGCAACTCTTTATCCCGGCTACCGTATTACAGGGATACGGTTACTTCAGGTGAAGGGTAAGGGCTGCCTCAGGGGACTGTGTGAAAAGCAGTTCCACCGGTTGGTCGTCAATTTCCACAACCAGCGTTTCGGGGTTCAGATTCTATGTTCCAGGATTAACATCCAGAGTCTCCATGCGAGGCCGGTTCTCCAGCGGAACAAGCGTCATGACTGCGGATTCCAGCTCCCGTTCAAGAGGTCTCGCCCTTATAAGCTGTTTCTCGTACAGATACGACAGGTTCTTTTCCTCTCCGGTATTGATGATTTCAGGGTAGACTCCCCTGGAATCAATAGCAACAAAGGCAATCGAACTCGGCATCATCCGGTCTTCCCGTTCTATCTCCAAGAACTGCTATTCTTACCGGAAATGAAATCAGAAGGACTAGAATCATGCTGGTCATCTTTATCCCCTTTTTCCTTTTTCTTTTTCCTGCCCAGGCGGAAGAATTCCTTTAGAAGCCTGGCGGATTCGTCCTCATAAAACCCTCCGAAAACTTCGGGATAGTGGTTTAGATCGGGCATCTTGAGAATATCAGTAACCGACCCGAACGCCCCGAAGCGTTTGTCCGAGGCTCCATACACTATCCTGGGTATCCGGGACAGCACGATCAGGCCGGCGCACATCAGGCAGGGCTCAAGGGTGGAATAGAGGGTGCAGCCCTCAAGCCTCCAGTCCTCCCTGTCCTCCGCTGCCGCCGTTATCACGAGATGTTCAGCGTGTGAGGTCGGCATTCCCGTCTCAGCTGTCCTGTTACGGTCGGCAAAATACCTGCCTGACGATTCCACAAGAACGGCTCCAACGGGGACTTCTCCCGCCTGAAAGGCTTCCTCAGCCTTTTCAAGGGCGGTTTTCATCCAGTATTCGTCCATTTCAGTAAGTCCCATTTCAGCCCTCCTTTGTCATCAATACCTCTATCTCATCCGGATACTTGGGAATATCCGACGAGAGTACGATATTCTCTTTCTTGCCTATGAGAACATCATCCTCTATCCTTATCCCTATCCCCTCCTCCTCCGAATAGAAACCAGGCTCTACGGTAAGCACCATGCCTGCCTTCAGCTCATCTCTTATTACGTTCTCATCATGTGTGTCCAGCCCCAGGTGGTGGCCGATATTGTGATAGTAGAATTTTTCTATATCCTCTTCCTTCTCAATGATACCCTTTTTCATGAGGACTCCCGCATAGAATTCCTTCACTTCGCGGTTCCATTCGGAATGTAGCTTTCCCGGCCTCAGAAGGCGGATCGCCTCTTCCTGAACCTCGATAACCATTTCAACGAGCTCCCTTTGCCTTTCGGTATACCTGCCGTTCACCGGGAAGGTTCTTGTGATATCAGCGTTGTAGTAATCCTTCCTTGCGCCAAAATCAAGAAGAAGCAGAGTCCCGTCCTCAAGTGGTTTGTCATTGTCAACGTAATGAAGGCACGTGGCTCTGCTTCCACCGGCGATAATAGCGGGAAAGGCCGGTATCTTTTCGCCGTTCTTCATGAATTCGTGAAGAAGCTCCGCCTCGAACTCGTACTCGAGCATTCCCGGCTTAAGTGCCTTAAGGGCATGTAGAAAACCCCTGCGCGTAATACCAATTGCCTCTTTCATGGTTTCCAGTTCTTCAGGGCCCTTAATCATCCGCAGGCGAAAAATATCCCCCGAAAGTCTCCTGAATTTCAAGTGAGGGTACGAGAATATCAGCCTGTTGGCAAACTCCAGGCGCCTGCCGCTGTTCCCTGTAATTCCTGCGACCGGGAAATCAACCCATACGTTCTCGATCCCCCAGCGCATTATTATCCTGTCTATCCATTTCTCCACCGCGGTGCTGAATGAGATCTTTTCTATTCCGGTCCTTTCGGCGGCATCCTCCTTTGTAAGCACGGTACCTACCCATTTGGCATGGGTTTCATCGTAGGCATCGATGAAAAGGTCTTCCCGGGGATCCATGCCCGCTCTGCGATGGATGACAAGCCATGTTCCGGGCTGATCAATTCCCGTAAGGTAAACAAGGTTCATGTTTGGAGTATACGAATATTGACCGTCAGCACTGGTGGTTTTCGAAGTGGATGGAGGAATGATAATCAGGAATTCCTCCGGCATTATTCCGATCAGTCTGCTTCTGCGGTGAGTATAGACATCTGAGATGAACATTCCTTCCTCCATTAATCCTTTACCGGCACAATTAGTTTATAGAGGGCAAGCTTGGGAACGTGGTGCCTGTCCTTCGCATCTCTGTAATACCTTATACCTCCATCAGCTTCCTCAAGTACCGTTTCCTCACCGGGCACGCCAAAGGCGATCACCAGAAAGGGATGATACCCCTCGGGGGTGCCTGCGGCTTTCTCTATCAGGTTTTCGTCAAAACTCATGATCATGCACGACCCGTACCCCGATTCCCTGGCAGCAAGTACCACATACGCGGCAGCTATTCCGATATCCACAGGAATATGACGCCTCTCCTCGATCGGGGCATGAATGACAATATAGGCTGGAGGTCTTTCTCCTTCTTCAGGACCATTCCATTCTTCAAGGTAGCCGGCCCACTTCAGCAAGGGGAAAATACGTGAGCAGTGTTTTCTTTCCGTAACCGGCGTGAAGCGGAGGAGCTGAAGATTTGCCCCGCAGGGAGCAAGACGGGCTGAGTCGATGAATTTCAACAGCTGTTGTTCCGCAATCCTTTCGTTCTCCCGGAATCTTCTTACTGACCTGTTCGCTTCTGCAAGATCATGAAACTTCATAGAACCCTCCTTCTGGATTTACATGAATATAGTTAGTTTAATTCATAAAATCCTGCCTGTGCGCTTGACTTATTAGTTTCACTTTGCTTATCATTTCGTCTACTTTGTTATGTGTGATACTTTTATATCACCATTAGTTATGAAAAAGGATTCTATGAAAATATTGCTTATTTCTCCCTATCTGGATATTACATCACTGAGTACCCGGCTGCTTTCATCCTATCTCAAGGCAGGTGGACACTCGGTTGTGCAGGTCTTTCTTCCGGACCTGCAATGTATGATGGAAAAAGGCATCGATTTTATAGACTGTTACCCCGACGAAGTTGTTGAACAGGTTGCCACGCTTGCCGATGGCTTCCATCTTTTAGGAATGTCTCTAATGACCAACTACTTCATAAAGATGACACATCTCACCCGTGGAATAAGGAAGAGAATTGATATTCCAGTTGTCTGGGGGGGGATACACCCCACGGTTGCCCCTGAAGAATGCATGGATATTGCGGATTACATCTGTGTTGGCGAAGGAGAAGTAGCCTTACAGGAGCTTGCGGACAATCTTCAAGAAGGAATCAGGCCTGCCCACGTTAAAAATATCTGGTTCAGGGACGAACAGGGAGAATGCCGCAATCCGGTCAGGGAACCCATATCCGATCTTGATGAGATCCCCTTCCCGGACTACGATATTGAAGACCAGTACGTTCTTGTGGGCAGGAAGGTTCTGCCCCTGAGTGAGTACATTCTGAAGGAAATGGTCCGAGGCCGCGTTCATTTCAATGAGCCGCATCATTACATTTACGAAACAATGTGGACCCGTGGTTGCCCCCATCACTGCGCCTACTGTATCAACAATTATTACAGAACCCTGTACAGCGGATTCGAGATGGTTCGACGTAGAAGTGTGGATAACCTTATTGAAGAAATCAGGTCCATTCGTGAAAGATTCCCCTGGTTCAACAGGATCAACTTCATGGATGATGATTTCGCAAGCGCCAGCAATGGGCAACTCTTGCATTTCCGTGACAGATACAAGAAGGAAATCAACTGTCCGTTCTTTTCCCTTCTGAGCGTACTTTCCTCCGGAGAAGAAAAATTGTCGATACTTTTCGACGCCGGTCTCAGACGGACTGAGATCGGCATTCAGTCACTGTCCCCATCTACAAACCGGTTGTACAGAAGAGAATATTTCTCCATGGAAAAACTGCTGAAGCTTGCCGGGACAGTGAAAAGGGTCTTCCCTCCCGAATTCTGCCCAACTTACGATGTGATTCTCGAAAACCCGTGGGAAAGCCTGGATGATGTTCTTCTCACGCTCAGGGGTGTTCTCGATCTTCCAAGACCCTTTGTCCTTCAGCTGTTTTCTCTTACGTTTTTTCCGGGCATAACACTTTTCCAGAAAGCCATGGAAGATGGAATTATATCTGGATCAGATGCATCCCATCTAAAGGAAGATCATGACAGGGGTTTCGGTTATCTGAATCTTCTGTTTGTCCTGGTTAACAAGAGGGTGCCGAACTGCATAATCAGGTTCCTATCATGGAAACCATTTGTCGAAGTCATGGAATCAACTCCCATCAAATGGTTCCTGTCCCTTTTCAACCCCCTTTATAAAGTCCTGAAAAAGAGAAGTATCTGCAGAAGCCAGAGGAAGAGATTCGGCTGGTTCATTTCTGAGCACTCGGGGTAGATAAAAAGGGCAGTCCGAAGCTTGTTGAAAAGCGGCCGTCCGGCCATTCGAATCAAACTTGTTGTGCCAATTCGGCGCGGCCGCTATTTGGCAGCTACACTTACATCATCAAGAAGAATTGAGGGGTACGTACCTCCCGTTGGAGAATCGTGGAGACGGTTCTCTATGGATTCGATATTCTTCAGAACATCGTAAACGTTGCCGGCCACCATTCCGTCTTTGACTCTGCCCTTTATCTCTCCGTTCTCAACGTAGAATCCCGGATTCAGCCCCACCGAAAAATCACCGTTGAGAATGTTGCCCGAGTGAGCGCCGAGAACTCCAATCACGATCACTCCTCTGTCGATACCTTTGATCATATCCTCAAAGGAAACGTCTCCCGGGGCTATACGGCTGCAATTGAGTGAAGGGGCGGGGGGTAGTGCGACGGTTTCTCCTCCAAACATTACTTCGCGGTATCCTGTTCCCGTGGGTTCTTCATTGAGCTTATCAGCGTAATCGAGGTTAAGTATCAGGTTTTTGAAGATACCCTTTTCGAAGACCGTATGTCTCTTCGTAGGGACTCCTTCGTCGTCGAAGAAATGCTGTTCAATCTCCTCCGGATCTGTGGGATCTCCATAAAGAGTGAATTTTTCAGAAAGAACCATCTCTTCCCGCCTGTCCTGAAGAGGGGATGTTCTGTTGTAGAAAGATTTGCCGGATGTCGATGCGGAAAGCCTCCACAGCATGGTGTACACGGTTTCCGGTGTGAAGACTACCTTCATTCTACCGGTTGGTACGTCCACCTCGGGAAGACCGGAAGTGTACAGATCTACAAGCTCATCCAGCTTTCTTTCGGGAAAATCCTTAACATTTCTGCTTTGATGGAATTTCCGGACAGCTGTCTCGGTGTTGGGAAACAGGAGGGAAGTAAGGATGTACATGAAGGCGGTCTTTCTGGAGATATCAAGCCCGCTTGTATTCATGATGGCCATGTCCTGAACTCCCCTGGCGGAGTGGACGTCTATCTGTCCTTCAACTTTTCCTCTCACATAATCCAGCGCTTTCTTTGATCGGGAATGGAGGTCATGGAAGCCCATACTGGAAATTGACTCGTCCGGCAGCCATGATGCAGGGATATCGGACGGCCCCGGGAAGGAGAAGCCGGCTTTCACTCTTCCCTTCAGAGAATCCAGGGCGTTTGACACCAGTTCTTCCCTGTCCAGAAGGTTCTTTGTGTAAGCCGTTCCAATTCTGCCGTCCTTAAGGATTCTCAGGGCGTAGCCTGACTGAATGGATGCCGACATGTTTGTAGGCTTTCCGTTCCTCATCTCAAGGGAACTGGAATCGTTCCTGATTGAAAATACTTCCGCCTGATCGGATACTCTCGCTGCCATATTCAACAGTATTTTCATATTAAGCACCTCCAACTACCATATTGCGGATCAGAATATGGGGTGACCCCAGGGCGGACTTGATATTGAGCTGCCCCTTGCCGCAGCCGCCCCGTTCCGAGAGTTCCATGTCATTCCCAATCGCTTCTATGTTCTGCAGGGTTGTGAAAAGGTTGCCAATTATGTTGATGTCGCGGATCATGGGACCTATTCTGCCATCTTTGACCTTGAATCCGTACTGGGCGCCGAAAGTGAAATTCTCTCCACTTGTCTGGCCACCTTTGCCATCTATCAGGTAAAGCCCGTTTCTCAGTTCTTCCAGAAGATCATTCAGGCTCTGCTCTCCGGGCTTTATATATATGGTTCCCATCCTGACTATGGGTTCAAAACGCATATCTTCCGCAACAGTGTGGCCGCTCACAGGCTCTCCAAACGCACTGGCTGTTCTGCGGGAATGGAGCCTTCCCGTCAGAACCCCTCTGTCCATAAGGGTGACAGGTTTTACAGCTACTCCTTCGTCATCGTATACGTAGTAGCCTATCTGGTTGTGTATGGTTGAATCCGCAACGATGGTTATTACGTCGGAACCAAGCTTCTCGCCCAGTGACATCTTTTCTCTGAGGGAGGGATTGTCCTCTATTATATCAGCCTCGCTGAAATGTCCGAAGGCTTCGTGGGTGAAAACCCCGGCTAACATGGGGCTGAGTATCACGTTATAAGTTCCGCCTTTCACCGGGTCTGCATCCAGGAGCTGCCCGGCGATCTGTGCCCTTTTCAAGAAAACATCTTCCCTGTTCAGAAGCCTGTTGTACCCGTCGGCTCCTCCGATGGCTGTCCTGATATTCTGAACAAGGCTACTTCGCTTCGCTATTACTTCCCCAAAAATGTTCGTGGTCAGTATCTCTTCCGAAACAGCTGTTCCTTCGGAATTAACGTAGTGTTTATCTCTGCCTACCTCCCTGTAGTTGAGGCTAGTGGTCTCTATCAGGGGCTGTTCCAGCATGAGATCGTTGTACTTTCTTGTAAGCTCTATCTTATCATCGATACCGATCTCTCTGGGATCACCATCAAGAACGAGCTTGATGTTCTCTCTTACCACAGGTACTTCAGCCAGGACAGTTTTCTTTCCTCCCGTGGTGACTATCGTTTCCGCCCCCTCAACAGCAAGCTGCATTGCTCGGGGAATGTCTTCCTCTCTTGTTACGGTAGCGGAGGAAAACCCGCCATTCTTCCCTACACGGATTACATATCCATCGGTTCTGTTTGAGCCGACGCTTCTTATTTCCCTGCCTGTGAAACTGATATGGGTCTCCGTCTTGATCTCGTACCTTATATCGATGAAATCAGCTTCAACCCCGCTTATCATGGACCTGAGTTTGTCAAGCATCAGGACTCCCTTCGAAAAATCCAGAATGGAAGGCTTCTAATCCGTATTCACAGGCAGCAATATAAGAACAACATAATGCATAAGCACGAATACATAACAGATACATTAAATGTTTCTCCTTGACCTTAAGCTGCAATGGAAACATTGTCACTGGAACGGAATCACGATTAACATGTTTTTTTGCTGTCGAAGTGATTTAACAATCTCTTTTTCCCCTGGAGGTTAAAATGAAAAAACTTCTGCTCACAATTGCTCTTTTATTCATTGTTTCAATCATATCGGCTGACCCGCCATCAAGTTATGACCTTCGTGATGTGGGTGGAGAGAATTATGTAACCTCTGTCAAAAGCCAGCAGGGCGGCACCTGCTGGACATTCGGGGCAATGGCCGCGATAGAGGGCAACCTGTTTATGACGGGCGTCTGGGCGGCCGCTGGAGAAACGGGAGAGCCGAACCTGGCCGAATATCATCTTGACTGGTGGAACGGCTTCAACAAGCATAATAACGATGACCTGACCCCTCCTACGGGAAACGGGCTTACCGTACATGAGGGTGGAGATTACCTTGTAACCTCAGCATATCTTACCAGGGGAGAGGGGGCCGTGCGTGATATTGATGGACAGTCCTTTACAACGCCTCCTGTGAGACACCTTGATTCGTACCATTATTACTACCCGCGGGAGATAGAATGGTACATCGCGGGCAGCAGCCTTGAAAATATAGATGTTATCAAGCAGGCCATAATGGATTATGGCGTAATTGGAACCTGCATGTGCTACGACGGCTCATTCATGAATGCAGAGTACGAACACTATCAGCCGCCGTCGAGTTCTCTGGACCCGAACCACGCGATTGCAATAATCGGCTGGGACGACTTCAGGGTAACGCAAGCTCCAAATCCCGGAGCCTGGCTCTGCAAGAACAGCTGGGGAACGGGTTGGGGAATGGGCGGTTACTTCTGGATTTCCTATTACGACAAGCACAGCTGCCAGAATCCCACCATGGGGGCTATATCCTTTCGTGAGGTTGAGTTCATGCAGTACGCCAACGTTTACTACCACGATTATCACGGCTGGCGTGATACACTTACTACCGCAAGCGAAGTCTTTAACGCGTTTACATCTGAACAGGATGAAATGCTGGAGGCGGTGAGCTTCTTCACTGTGGAAAACAACGTTGATTACACAGTTAAAATTTACGGCTCCTTCTCCGGCGGACAGCTTACCGATGAGCTTGCATCCTTTACGGGAACGGCCCTTTGTACGGGATTTCACACTGTTGGCCTTCCCAGCCCTGTAACGCTTGATGTGGGAGATGATTTCTACTTCTACCTTCAGCTGTCCAGTGGAGGACAGCCCTTCGACTGCACCTCCGATGTTCCGGTTCTTCTTGGCGCGTCATACAGAACTATTGTGGATTCACGAGCCAATCCGGGGGAGAGCTTCTTCTTTGAAGGTTCATCCTGGATTGATCTAACCACAGTAGACACAACCGCCAATTTCTGCATTAAAGCCCTGACCAATCCTGCAGGCCTCTGCGTTTCGCCGGCCGGGGGATTCAGTTCAAGCGGTGATGCAGGCGGGCCGTTCACTCCTTCAAGCACTGTCTATACACTCGAATTCGCCGGAGAAGGTTCCATCAACTACGAGATAACAAAGGGGAGCACTGCCGACTGGCTGGAGATTTCCGCCCCTTCAGGAAGCCTTTCCCCCTACAGTCCTGTTGACGTGACATTCTCCATCGGCAGTTCAGCTAGCACTCTCCCGGCGGGAGCTTACCTTGTAAGGGTCGATTTCACCAACACCACAACACACCAGGGCGATACGTACAGAGACTGCGTACTCACCATAGGAGAACCTACCGTTCAGTACAGCTGGGATCTGAGCACCGACCCCGGCTGGACCACTGAGGGTGACTGGGCATTCGGAACACCAACCGGTTCGGGTGGGCAGCATGGAAATCCGGATCCAACTTCCGGCTATTCCGGAACAAACGTTTACGGATACAATCTCTATGGCGATTATATTAACAACATGCCGGAGCGTAACCTTACCACAGGGGCTTTTAACCTCTACGGCCGCTTCAATTCACAGCTGGTGTTCTTGAGATGGCTTGGCGTTGAATCCCCCGAGTATGATCATGCCTATATACGGGTCAGCACCAATGGTACCGACTGGACTGATGTGTGGGCAAACGATGATTACGTTGAGGACGATAGCTGGGTACAGCAGAGCTACGACATTTCGACCGTGGCAGATAACCAGCCTCAGGTATACATCCGCTGGACCATGGGAAGCACCGACGGAGGCTGGGTCTACTGCGGATGGAATATCGATGATATAGAGATCTATGCTGTTCCACTTACAGGGATTGAAGGGGGAGAGTCAGCAATGCAGCCTCTATCTGTTGATCCTGTTTATCCTAACCCCTTCTCCTCTAGGGTTACGGTTCCCTTTACTCTCGCGGAAGCGGGAGAGGTGAGCATTTCCGTTTACGACCTTTCCGGCAGACAGATACAGACAATTACGTCGGAGGAATTCGCCGCTGGAACCCATGCCGTTTCCTGGCAGGGAATTGACGGCAGCGGTAACAGAGTGACTTCTGGAATCTACTTCGTGAGAGTATGGACGGAAGATTCAACTGTAACCAGGAAAGTGGTTCTTACCAGATAGCAGTCCTGAGGAGGGGGGCATTTATATGTGCCCCCCGCATTTCTTGATAAGTTCTCTTATCTTCTCTAGTTTTTCTTCCAGGAGTTCCGGAGTTTCGGCTTCGGCGACAAGCCTCAGATAAGGTTCGGTATTGGAAGGACGGATATTGAACCACCATCGGGGGAATTCCACCCTGTATCCGTCAAAATCATATGATACCGTGGGGTTTTCAATTCCAGTGAAATAATCTCTGATACTGTTCATAGCGGATTCTTTTTCGTCTATCTGGAAATTTATTTCCCCTGAATTTGAATATACATTAATGGAATCAATGAGTTGTGAGAATGTGTCCCCCTGCTCTTTAAGTTCCGAAAGGATACTCAAAACGAGAATCGCAGCAAGCATACCGGAATCGCAGTTGAAAAAATCTCTGAAATAGTAATGCCCGGCTAGTTCTCCGCCGTATATTGCGCTTAATTCACGCATTTTCATCTTCGCGTGGGAATGTCCCACCTTCCACATGAACGGCCTGCCTCCCAATTTCTCTATGAATTCGATCACTCCCCTCGAGGTTCTTACATCGTGCAGGACTCTGCCCTTCTCTTTCTTAAGGAAGCGAAGCCCGAGAACGCCGGTGATCAGGTCGGGTCGTACAAATCTCCCCATCTCATCGATGAACATCACCCTGTCACCATCGCCGTCGAAAATCACCCCCAAATCAAGACCCCTGTCCATGACAAGTCTTTTCAGATCGGCTGTATTCCTTTCATCAAGCGGGTTGGGAGGGTGGTTGGGGAAGGAACCGTCCATCCTGTCGTACAGGTATTCAGGTTCATCACCGAAAACATCCCTGACAAGTAGAGAAGCCATTCCGTTGGAACAGTCGATTCCGAATTTCAGATTCGAATAATCCCCGCGGAAGTTTCCCAGGAAGGTGATGTATTCCGCTTTAATACCGGGAAGCTCTTTTACATTTCCCCTGAAAGCAACAGGCTGAATACCGCCTGTCTCAACCATATGCTCAAGTTCTTTAAGTCCGGTATCGTACCCTACCGGAAGAGCATCTGAACGGGATATCTTCAGACCGTTGTATTCAGCTGGATTATGGGATGCCGTTATCTGTACCGACGCATGAAACCCGTGGGCAGCGGTCGCGAAATATACCATTGGAGTTGTTGCGAGACCTATATCGTAAATATCCGCTCCAGAATCGGTGATACCCTGAACCAGATGACTGAGAACATCTGGGGTAGATTTCCTGCAATCGTAACCCACAAGAACCTTTTTCGTTTTGAGGAGTCCGGGGAGGAAGAATCCTATCCTGTATACGGTCTCCCCATCAAAGTCCCTTCCGTAGACTCCTCTGATATCGTACGCCTTGAAAGCCTTCATCTTACGTATCTCCAAAAGAATGTATCGGGTTGACTGGTCTTTTCATGACATGGTCAGAACCTTATTCAGTTCCTTCTTCAGAGTGGATATTCTGAACGGCTTGACAAGTCTTCCGCTGAATCCGTAATCGGGATAATTGGACAGCACAGTATTATTGGCATAGCCGCTGGAAACTATAGCCTTTACATCAGGATCGATCTCCATCAGCTTTTCTATAGCGTCTTCCCCCCCCATCCCTCCTGGAACTGTAAGATCCATGATAACTGCATTGAATGGGTCTCCGGACGTGAATCTTTCACGGTAAAGCTCGACGGCTTCGGTTCCATCTGAAGACTCGGTAACATCGTGCCCGAGAACGTCTAGCATTCCCGAAAGAACTTCCCTCACCCTGGGGTCGTCATCCATTATCAGGACATGTGAAGGAGTGGAAGGGGTCTCCTTTTCGGGTGCGTCCTCGGAAACAGTTTTCTTCCCCTCCCTGCCGATGGCTGGAAGATATATCACGAACTCCGTTCCCATCTCCTCTTCGGAGTAAACTCTTATTGCTCCGGAATGCCTTGATACTATCGAATAGCTGGTGGGAAGCCCCAGGCCTGATCCATCAGGCTTCGTTGAAAAATACGGGTTGAATATTTTTTTCAGGTCATCGGGGGGTATTCCTTTCCCGGTATCCTTTATCGAGATCTTAACGTATTCTCCCTCTTTCAGATGAGTATCCGAACCTTCCTCCAGTTCAACATTGCTGCAGCTCACGGTAATCCGTCCGCCGCTAATCATGGACTGAACGGAATTTAACGTGATATTATTGATAACTTGAGCGATCTGCTCCATATCAGCTTCTATTTTTTTAAGGCCTGCCTCAAAGTCGAAAACAGCCTCTACATCCGAGCCCCTGAGAGCAAAAATAACGGCTTCCCGTATGAATGACGCAACTTCAACTGAATTCTTCAGAGGAACTCCTCCCCTGGCGAATGTAAGAAGCTGTCTGGTAAGAATTGTAGCCTCTTCAATGGAAGCTTCAGCCTCTTCAAGGCGCATGAAGAGTTTCGAGAGATCTTCCTCATTCCGCGCAAGGGAGATGTTCCCCTGTATTGCCATGAGCAGATTGTTGAAATCATGCGCGATACCGCCGGCCAGAGTTCCAATGGATTCAAGATGTTCTATCCTCTGAAGCTCCTCCTCTAAGCGGCGCTGGGCTGTAATATCCCTTATTATCCCCTCTATGTATTCCTCTTGTCCATCTCTTGCTGTAACCTTTCGTGCAGAAATCGATGCCAGGAAGGTTGAACCATCCAGTCTTTTCAATTCAGCTTCGAAACCGCGTATTACATTATTTTCAGCAATCTTTTCCAGGAAATCTTTTCTCCCGGACGGATCAACGTAGAGATCCTTAGCCGAAATTCCGTCAAAGTTACCGGTTTCTTCTCCAAGGAACATCCTGTGCATCTCGGGATTGTAGAAGACTATTTTACCTCCCGATCCTATTGTCGTTCTGTATACGGCCACCGGTATGTTTCCGGTCAGTTCTTTGTATTGATTCCTGGTTTCCATCAATTCAACTTTTGTTTTCAGTGATTCCGTAAGATCAAGCGTGAGGTTAACCACTTTATCAACTTCACCATTGTCATCCTTGAGGGCGTAGAAGTGATGAGAGATGAACTCGGCTCCACCGGGTGGGGGATTAGGGATCTTCAACTTTGGAATGTATAGCTCCCCGCCCTTTCTATAGACTGCCTCCACACCACTAATGTGTTCCCCAAGGTAAGAATCCTTCTCATCCATGAGCAGTTCGGTACGGGGGACCATTTTTTCCTTCATGTCTTCAATACTCTTGTTCCAGATGTCGCGCCATGAAGCATTAGCCATGAGCAGGGTACCGTTCCTGTCATGCACAGAGATGCCAACTGGAGAATTGTCCACTATGGCTTTCATGAGCTTGTGGCTTTCCTTGAGCTTCTTCTCAGTTTTTTTCCGTTGTGTAAGATCCCTTATTGAAATGAGAACCGCCTCTTTATCCCGGTAGACCATGGGTGTTGAGGAGAGCTCTGCAGGTAGGAATTCTTTACTTCTTTTTATGAGCGTTTCAAACACAGGTGTTCCTTTTTTTCTGTTTCTGGATTTCAGAAAAAGGGATTCTATTTTGTCCCTGTCCTCTTCATGGAAAAAATTCATAGGGGAGAGGATGTAGATATCCTCTCTGGGAAGAGCTGTCATCCTGCAGAAACTATTATTCGCAAAGAGAATTCGGTCTGCGGTACATATGAGGATTCCATCCTTTGTATTCTCAACTACAGTACGATATCTTTCTTCAGTCTCCGCTGTTTTCCGCTGTTCAAGAACTACATCCGACAGGTCCTTCAGTATAATGACTCTGTCTTCGGTTCCAGGGATGAACCCCTCGTTCGCGCGCATTAAGCGGGATTCCTTCCCTGGAATCTTAACCCTGAGCGTATAGGTTGAAGGCGGGTTGGCTGTACCACTTGCTCGGTCAAAAAAATAACCGGTGATACGTTCTATCTCTTCATCTGGAACAAAGCTGTCCCAGGATATCTTACCGATGATATCCCTGAAGGGAATTTCAAATAACTCTTCAATCTGGTTACTTGCTTCAATTATTATACCGTTCTTATCCAGCACAAGTACGATATTTTCGCTTAGCTGCAGAATTGTCCTGAGCGTTGATCCGCTGAGGCGGAGCTTATCCTTGAGTTCTTTAATCAGGTTTGTTTCTCTGCCGGTATTTTTTATTGATGGCATGTGTTCTCCCGGAAAATCGCTTTAGTATTAGTATATACATACAGAACATATTATCACAACCTGCAGACCTCCATGCCTTGACCTGCCCTCTGGGTTACAAAGGCGAAGCCCAGGATGGTTAACGTCAGCAGAAGAAGCAAGTTTTTTTTTAAGGACTTCTGTTACCCGCAAACTTCATCATCTTTTGCTTCGAAGGTTACAGAACAACCTGAATATGCAATTCTAAACTTTCTTTTCACACTTGACAAAATGGTTTCTGCTATTATCATCTAGGTGCAGTTTGCATATAGATGAAGGAGGCACAGTGCCCGGAAGAAGAAGGGGAGTTCAAAATCGCTGCGGCAGAAGGATAAACAGGTTCCTTGAGCCCTGCCTCCTACTGCTGCTCCATGGCGGAGAATCCCACGGTTACGAATTACTTGAAAACCTGCGGAGGTTCGGTTTCAGCGAAAACCCAGCGGATTCAAGCACCATTTACCGTATCCTCAGAAGCCTCGAGAACAAAGGTTTCATAACTTCCAGATGGGCCGAAGGTGACTCGGGTCCGGCAAGAAGGGTTTACTCTCTCTCTCCTGAAGGTGATGGATACCTCCAGATGTGGGTGGGAGACCTTGAGGAAACCGATAGAATACTTCACCGCTTCTTCAGTGAATATCAGAATCATATGGAACTGCATCACAGTAACGGCAAGAAAACTTAATAAAAGAAAGGAGTAATCATGCCGGCAGGAGATGGAACAGGACCCAGGGGTGAAGGACCCCTGACCGGAAGAGCTATGGGAAGGTGCGCCGGATATCCGACAGGTGGATACGCAACCGGTCCGGGCCGTGGTGGCGGTTACGGTTTCTTCGCAAGGAGAGGCGGCGGAGGCCGGGGCTACAGGAACAGATACTACGAGACAGGGCTTCCTCTGTGGCGCAGGTATCCACAGTATGACGGCCCCGTGTATAATCAGGAGCCTGCGGAAACAGAATCACTGAGAAATCAGGTTCAGTTCGTGGCGGACACCATCGAACAGATAGCTTACCGTGTGAATCAACTTCTGAAGAGAAGAACAGAAAAGGAATAATCGATGAAAGTAATCGTAAGTTCAACCGGAAAGAATGTTGATTCTCCCATCAGTAAGGTATTCGGCAGAGCTGAGTACTACCTTCTAGTGGATACCGAGGATTTCACCCTCAAGAGCTTTGACAATCCGGCAGTGAACCAGAGCGGCGGAGCCGGCATACAGGCAGCGCAATTCGTTCTGAAGAAGAAACCCGGCTCAGTGATATCCTCCAATATCGGCCCCAATGCGTACGAAGTGCTCAGCGCAGGATCCATGCTCTGCTACATCGCTAAAGGCGGAACCGTCAGGGAAACGGTTGAGGCTTTCAACCGGGAAGAACTCCCGATGATGGGGGCTGCAAATGCCGATTCACATTCCGGAATAGCTGGAAATGCGAACAAACCCCCGAGAGAGGCCGCCAGCGAAGAGGATGATCTTGAAATGCTAACTGCCAGACTCAGAGATCTGAGAGGTCAGATTGCTGATATTCTGCAGAAGCTGGATAGAATCATGGAGGAACAGGCCTAATGAAAATTGTCGTGTCATCGGACAACAGTAGAAAACTTGACAGCTCGGTAAGTCATCATTTCGGAAGGTGCCCGTTCTTCACAGTAGTGAACATCGAAGGAAACGAGATCATCAATGTGGAATCGGTAGAAAATCCATACTTCAACGCCCATTCACCCGGTCAGGTACCTTCCTTCATAAAGGAGCTTGGTGCCGATGTAATGCTGGCCGGAGGTATGGGAAGAAGGGCTATATCCATCTTTGATAATTTCGGAATAAGATGCTCATCTGGCGCAGCAGGTTCCGTGAGAAGCGCAGTTAACCATTACATTGCGGGCAACCTTCCGGGAGCTTCCCCCTGCCGCGAGAGTATTCAGCACGCCCATGACGGCTATGAGCATGAACCTGTGGAACGCCTCAGGGAAGAGGCTGCAGCCCTACTGGATAAGCTTGACGAGGTAATCGTCAGGCTCCCGGACAAAATCGAAGGATAGTCAGGAGGATAAACCATGTATGGAGGAGGAAGAGGACAGGGAAGAAATCCATCCGGAGGCAGAGGCCGTGGCGGGGGACCGTTCGCAGCTGGACCCGGCGGTAACTGCGTCTGCCCGAGCTGCGGGCACAAACAACAGCATCAGGTTGGTCAACCGTGCAACAGCCTTACCTGCCCAAAATGCGGAACACGAATGACCCGCGAGTAGAAGACCCGTATGGTTATAGCAGTAGCCAGCGGTAAAGGCGGCACCGGCAAGACAACAGTAGCTGTAAGCCTTGCCATTGCCGCCGCTGATCAGTTTTTCGAAAAGCCACTGCTCCTTGACTGCGACGTAGAGGAACCCAATTCCGGCCTTTTCCTTGACATAGATTACACCTCCGGGAGGGATACCGGAGTACCGGTTCCTGAAGTCAACCTTGAGAAATGCACCTACTGCGGCAGATGTTCTGAGGTCTGTGTATGGAACGCTATCGCCGTCGCCGGAAAGAAGGTGCTGGTCTTCCGCGACCTATGCCACGGCTGCGGAAGCTGCGGCCTTGTCTGCCCGGAAGATGCCATCAGTGAGATAACTCATGTAACAGGTAGAATAGAGGGGGGTACGGACGGTTCTATTAACTTTGCCAGAGGGATTCTAAATGTAGGGCAGGCAATGCCAGTTCCCGTGATCTCATCCCTGCTCAACGAGTACCTTCCTCAATCGGGCAGTTCCACCGTCATTATTGACTCTTCCCCAGGAACATCCTGTCCTGTAGTAGAGGCCGTCAGTAGAAGCGATTACGTTGTTCTTGTAACGGAGCCGACTCCATTCGGCCTTCATGATCTCAAGGCAGCTGTGGATGTAGTGGTCAACCAGTTGAACATTCCTGTCGGTGTTATCATCAACCGGGACGGAATAGGCAACAGCGATGTCGAGAAGTATTGCCACATGGAAAATCTTCCTATTCTGGCAAAAATTCCAATGGATCGCAGAATCGCTGAGATGCTTTCCAATGGAATTCCTCTCCTGAGCGGTCTTCCTGAATACAAGGAATTGTTCCTGAATATTCTCGCAGCTGTCCGGGAAAAGGTTCAGCAATGAAACAGATCGTCATACTCAGCGGGAAGGGCGGAACGGGAAAGACTTCTCTTACTGCGGCCCTGGCTCATATAGCTGCAAATCAGCACAGGCTTGTTCTGGCGGACGCTGATGTTGATGCTGCCAATCTGGAAATACTGCTGAAACCGGAAAAGCTGGAAGATTTCCCCTTCATCGGGGGATACAAGGCTGAGATTGATAATGAAAAGTGTACCGGATGCGGCAGGTGCTATGATGTTTGCAGGTTCACTGCAGTGATTCCCACGGATTCTTCCGAAAACAGATACAGGATCGATAAAATCAGCTGCGAAGGATGCAATTCGTGCGTTCACCAGTGTCCTGAAAATGCGATAATGAGCGAGAGAACAACTGCCGGGACATGGTTTGTGTCCAGATCTGTCTATGGTACACTTTACCATGCAGAGATGAAGGCGGGAGAGGAAAATTCCGGCAAGCTCGTTACTACTGTTAAAAACGCTGCTATTAAAAAATGCGGAGAGCTCAGTGAACCTCTCCTTCTTGTGGACGGTCCTCCGGGAATAGGCTGTCCAGTAATAGCCGCATGCGCAGGGGCTGATCTTGCTCTTATATCTACTGAGCCCGGCGTATCGGCAATGCATGACCTCTCCCGTATTCTTGCAACGGTGAGACACTTCGGAGTTACACCTGCGATTTGTATCAACAGAAGCGATATCAACCCCAACAAGACACGGCAGATAGAGGAGTTCTGCAGAAATGATGATATCGCTCTGCTGGGCAGAATACCTTACGATCCCACCGTTACACAGTCCATGTCAAAGGGGCTTCCGGTTAATGCATTCGATTCTTCCTCTCCGGCTTCAATCGCAATTTCAGGAATATGGGAAGCTATTTGCTCCATTATCGCAAATTGACCTGCTGTAAGTGTAGGGATTGTGCACTAAAGTCGCTGAAATTATGTTGATTATTGACTCTTCGATAGAGATGTTTCATTTTATTATCATCATTGATTACTTGATAACCTCTATACCGTATGATGGTAAGACTGCAGATTTCAGATTGTTCGTTTGGCAGCGTTGACCTGCGTTATACATTTTGTTTATCGTACAGAAGTATACACAGGCGATAGGAGCGGGACATGAAGAATACGAAGGATCCGAGTTGGATAGCGGCAAGGCTTACAACTGCGGTTTCTTCCCTGGAAAATCCCGAAGATAGGATCGATTCCCTTGCAAAATTCATCTCCGGGTACAAACCGGCTGAGATCGGCAAAGTTCTGGGTTCGATGGTCGCAGATGCCTGCCAGCGTATAGATGCCGGTATAACGTTCCTTGCATTTATTGACAGGAATCTCCTTAAACAAAGCTCTCCTAAATGGAACTGGGCCGCTCTTGACGAATGGTTCTCAAAAACAAAACTCGAGGAGGTATGGAGCCTTTACAACCGCGTTCCATCAGTCTCAGCAAAGTACGTTATAGCTAAGATATCCTTGCTTATAGAAGTTCTTTTCGTACTTATAGAAGATAATCTTCTCGACCCTGAACTGGATATGGACTGCACTGGTGCAGACGTTGCGCTGACCGTACTCAGGGGAGCGGGAAAAGAGGATCCCACCTTCAGGATAATCCTAAGTTCCTTCCCGGTAGAGTTACGTAAATTCATGAAGGATATTCTTGCCGAATTTGACTTTATAGAGAAAGCGCCCGGAATATGGCAGTTCACTTTTAGCCCGGCTTCTCTGGATAACTTCGCTTCTGGAAGTAATCTCCTGGTTCATATGGGATCCGGTCAAATGTCGATGGCAGCAGCACAGAGGAACGCTGAAAATCTTGTGAAAAGGCTTGAACTTCTCATAAAAACTCTTCAGATGTTTCCCTCGGGGCATCCATCAATAGACCCCTCAACAAAATCTTTCCTTAGCATCCTTTCCAAATTCTACAAAGAGAAGGAACAGGTAACTCTTTCGGTAATGGGTGATACCGTAATGGTTAATGACATAAGCGTGGAAAGAAAGAATGCCAGTATGAGCGCGTTTATCAGAACTTTCACTGAACGGAAAATGAGCAGCCTGACGTTCGATCAGAAAGTAACGGCTGAAGATGTGAAAACCTTCTCAAGGATATTCAACAGACCCCCCGCATACATTTCAGAACACGGCGGTATGGACAGGCTTCTTGAACTCAGGGGATTGGATTCCATTTCCGTAAACAGATTCCATTACCAGCTTATCTCAGAGGGCGGTGACGCTGATCAGACTCTGGCACGGGGAGACGTTACCATTGAGGACGCCATCTTCTCGGAGTTGATAGACAGGCTTGAACGAGGAGAAAGTATAGATTCCCTTCCAGGCAGCAAGATCGGTGATGCCCTTAAATCCGTTCTCGCGGCCGCGCAGGAAAACAGGGAGGAACAGAGAGGGATGATAGCCAGGTTCGTGTTTGCCCTTGATCCCACCCTCCTGGAAAAGGGACTTCTTTCAAACCGTGTAATTCAGAGAGGAATGGCATGGAAGGCTGTCCGCAAGATTATAGACAGACTTCTTACAAGTCTTCCCTCACCTGACCCAGATACAAGGCACCGGACTGTGGGTAAGCTGCAGGACATGGCTCTCCTGGCTGTGGAGCGGGGAAAAGAAAACTCAACATTACAGATTATCGAGAATGTTTCCATTCTTATGAAGCGCGAACAGGATCCAGACGTTCTGTACAGGGGGGTAATACTCACAGCTTCCCTTATGGAAGCGCTTCTTTCAAAGGGTATGATGACGATAGCCCTTGAGGCGGGGAAAATTCTTAATAACCTGGAATCGATGCGGTACTCACGTACTGAGCTGGAGGCTGCCAGGAAACGGTCTCTGGCGGAAGCCCAGAGGAAGATGGACACTATTACCGCAGCAGAATCCCTTGTTCAGAAGATATTGTCCGAAGATGAGATAGTTTCCCGGGAAGCTACCAACCTTGCGATGATAACTCCTCCGGATAACCTGGTATCTCAGCTGGTGAATATTTTCTACGAAGACAACAGAAGGCTCAGATCAAAAGCCTTCCGCACGCTTCTTAAAATGGGCAAGAGGGGGCTTTCAGCAATCCATGATCAACTCACTGAGATAGTAACAGCTTTCAACTCAAAGGTGGATGGAGGCACCTATCTCCTGCAGGACACAGAATGGTACAAGGCCAGAAACATGATACAGGTTCTTCGTGATCTCGCCTCTCCCTCCAGTGAGAGTGTTCTTGCGGAACTCTGCAAGGTCCCTGATTCAAGGATCAGGCGTGAATGCCTTCTGGCACTCACCAAGGTTTCCTCGACAACTGCGGAAAGTCTTTCAATGTACCTTATCATTGATAAGTCAAAGGAAGTTGCGGAGATAGCTCTTGATATCCTTACCAAACTGGCCATGAGCAATCCGGCTTTCGTTCCCAGAATAACCGAGGCCTTCCGGAAGAACAGTGATATCAGAATCGAAATTATGGAGTCCTTCAGCATACTTGGCAATCACGAGGAGGTCATCAGCTTTTTATCCTCTTGCTTCCAGGAGGGACCTTCCGGAATACTTTTTGAAGATCAGAACCTTATTTCAGGAGCTTTTCGAATCATAGGGAGATACGGGGGAACTAAAGAGCTGCCTGTACTGGAAAACCTTCTGGACAAAGTAGAGGGAGGCTTCTTCAGGAAGAGTAGAATCGACAAATCTCTAATTCAGCAGTTAAAGGAGACTATCCAGAACCTGATGTTTTCAGAAAACGTGATAGAAAGCAATGTCTCTCCTGAGCCTTTACCCGGCGAAACGCGCAAATCACGTAAACCCCCGGAGGATGACGAGATAACCTTCCTGGGTCCCAATTTCGGCATAAACGGTTAACAGCCATCCTAGATAAGTTCTGTATTCATTAAAATCCACTTTTGAATAGTTGTTCCTTACCTGGTCTCGAAGTGCTCTCCAACTGACAGGATAGGGATTCGGGTGATTGCAGTTGAAAAATGTCACAAGTGTGATCCCTGTATCCCCTATTGATGTTTCGTCCGCCCCGAACATCACCAGACCATATACAGCATAATCCTCAGCGATAGGTACTGATATCGCTTGACATAAAATCCATTAAGTATCATATATGAATTTAGTAGGCCTTTCAGTTACTATTCTTAACCCAGGGAGGTTTTCTCTGAGTCTTCTGTACTTTCAGATGTGCATGACACAAGCGTGCGGAACCGGCTTCCGGTCTTTTCTGAAGGGAGTGTCTGTACTCCGCACCATCTGAAAGGAAGGCAGTATGAGAAGGCTGACTGAGGTCCTGATCTTATTTATTTCAATATTTCTGCTCGCGTGCTGCTGCGATTCAGGCTATCATGAGATAGTCATCGAGCCGTGGGACGTTCTTCTGGTGAAACTGGAAAATGCCTGGAATACACTGAACATACCCCTCCTTGAGAGCTGCTTCAGAGATGACTTCTTGCACCATCTGCAATCTCAGGACTGGGACGACTATGACGGTGACGGCATCATAGACCAGTACTGGGAACTGGAGATCGAGCTGGAATTTGCAGAGAATATTTCTACAGAGGCCGATTCAATCTATTTCTCTTTTTCGGGAGGTGAAAGTTTTATCTGGTCCGGTGACAGTACAGGTCAATCAATCCAGATGCTCAGAATACTGACAAGGGAGATCTGTTTCCCCAGCGACACTACGCTGGAGGTACGACCTGTTACTCTCATATGCAGACCTGATTCCCAGGGTGAATGGTACATATGGCAATGGTTTGATGGAGAGGAACAGAAATGAAAGACAGGAACAGCTTAAGTAAGAAAAGTGCAGCAATGGTTGCAATGGCTTCGCTATCAGCAGCAGTAATAATGTCCATGGCCTGCCTTACCGGTCCGGACAACAGTGCCCCGCCAGGTCCTCCCTGGGAAACAAAAGACAGCGTCTGGAAGGTGATCGAGAATCTGGAGTATGCGTACAATGCAATGGATCTTGACCTATACATGAGCTGCTTCAGGGAAGATTTCGAGTTCCATCTGCTATGGTGGTATAACCCTCACGGCAAGCCCGCCAAACAGGACAGCTTCTGGGGATATGATGTAGAGGAGCAGTTTCATCAGAACATGTTCGCATATGTAGACTCGATCGAGCTTACTGTTGAGGGCACCCAGGGGAGTCCATGGTCAGGTGATTCAACGGGACAGTCATATCAGCTGCCTCGAACTTTTAACCTCTGGATATATACCGATAAAGCCCAGACAGGATTCTACAGGGCTTGCGGCTCCGCTCTTTTCGTGTGCCGACAGGACACCACAGATGACCAATGGTACGTCTGGCAGTGGTGGGACCTGTCGGATACAAAAGATTGGACCACCTGGGGACAGATAAAGACAATGTTCTGACGTATCCGAAGTGCAGTGACTTCACGAAAGCGGCGACTTCATAGAGAAATCTTCCTTTACCGGACGCGGACTACGTTCGTGAGGATATAAAGTCCGCAATCCCTTTCACTTCCCGAGAAGATAGATACCAGAGATAACAACGTGAACCTTAGATGACTGTAACAATAATGACTTTGTCACGTCTGTACTGATAGCGACATCGTATAATATGTCCTCGAATAATGGAAGGAGATGAAAATGCAAGATACAGTGAGGATTCTGGCAACCTTGATCCTTATGATAGGCGGACCAGTAGTTCTTGCGATCATCGTAATCGTGAACAAATACCGTATGGCCCAACAGAAGTACGAGAAGATCCATCAGGCGCTCGAATCGGGGAGGAGCCTCGAGGAAGTAGAGCGGATGATGAAGATCATGGAGACAAAGAAGCCCCCCCGACGTAGAACCGGTTTTTTCAGGGCCGGTTTCATAGTTATCGGCCTGAGTCTCGCTTCGTTAGTGGTTGGTCTTATTATCGGTGTTGAAGCATGTCTGGCCGCAGCTGGTGGCGGGTTGGTTTTCGGACTGGCCCTCGTTGCAGTCTGGTATGTAATGGATAGAAACTCGAAGACGGCATAAAGATTTGATTAACGACCCGGACAGGCTGAGCGATGTCAGGCTTGCCTGTGAGGGCGACAGGCAGGCCTTTGGCAGGTTG
>DAOWFD010000087.1 GCA_030638185.1 Candidatus Aegiribacteria sp. | reverse complement strand
TTTCCCAGGTTCTTTTCACCGCAGTGATGGCGCCTATTCTCGCGGTTGAGAATACGTCACCCTTGGGAGCGGAGTCATCATCAATGGCGGCGGACGCGTTTCTGCCGAGTTTGATGCACCCGGAGGCTACGGCCGTTCTTGCAGTGGCTTTCTTTGATGAAACGTCGACCATCCTCGCATTCCCATTTTTATCAATATGGGACATTTTCTTCATGCTAACCGCCAATCCTCCACATCTTCACGCGGACACATCCGCTATGGGAATCAGGTTTTCTCATCACAGTTTCACGGACCAACTCTATAATTATTTCATCGCCTGAATCACTACGCAGCAGCTCTATGAGTGATACTCCCTCCTCCTCTGCAAGACAGGAGTACAGTATGCCCAAGGCTGACAATCTTATTCTACTGCAGGAGCTGCACATGGGATCGGAGAATGGTGCGATTATTCCAAAGGTCTGTCCGGTGTCCTTTACGGAGTAGATTCCTGCTGTGCCTTCATCGTTCTGTCTGACTATTTCACCGAGAACAGAAGCACTCTCTATTATCTCATCTCTTGAAACAAATGTATCATCGGAAAGCATTGACGGCATATGTTCTATGAAACGGACTGTCACGCCTGTTTCCCCGCCCCATCTGATGAACTCCACTATCTCGTCATCGTTGATATTTCTCATGACAACGCAGTTCACCTTAACAGGATCAAGGCCTGCTTCGAATGCTGATACAACGGCACCTTCAATATCCTTCAGGGATACATCCCTCCTGGCGATACTTCTTATCCTGTCATCCCTGAGGCTGTCCAGGCTGATGTTCACCCTCTCGATTCCAACCTCGGCAAGCTGCCGTGCCATACTGCATAGCAGTAACCCGTTGGTTGTAAGCACAAGCTCTTCAGGACAGTGACCGGAAACTCCGCGCACGATGTCCAGAAGACCTTTTCTAACCAGCGGTTCTCCGCCGGTTATCCTTACTTTCCTTACGCCTGCCGCTTTCATGATTATCCCGGAAAGCTGGACGGTCTCATCCACAGAGAGAACGTCATCATGAGATACCAGGGGAATACCTGATTCCGGCATACAGTAAATGCACCTGATATTACACCTGTCCGTGACTGAAAGCCTGAGGTAATCGATCTCCCGCCCCTTAGAATCCCTCATGAGAAGGCAAGCTCACCTGCCGTGGAGCTGAAGAAGTGGAAAGGAAGGGTTTCCCCGGCCTGAATACTCAATTGATCAGCGCCGACGATGGCAAGGGCATTGACATTTACAGTACTCATAAGATCTCCTGAACCGGAAGAATCAGGATGATGAAGCTTCCAGGAATTGCTTTCCCTGTAAGCGATAACCCTGAGAAAATGCAGTCGGCCTGGTTTCTTTCTGTAATCGGAAGTTATCTCACCGTGGTATATCCGCTTGTGATATCCCTTGAAGCCGGATCTTTTCCGCAGAAGCGGGAGCACGTACTCTTCGATTGACACCATTACAGACACAGGATTGCCAGGCAGGCCGAAAACCGGTTTGCCAGCGACACTGTTACCGAAGGTCAAAGGTTTTCCGGGTTTCTGGGCAACAATCCTGAAGTGCAGCTCCACATCCAGGGATTCAAGAACTGATGGAACGAAATCCCTTGTACCCCTCGAAACTCCTCCAGCCGCTATAAGAACATCACAGTAGCTCAGAAGCTGACTGAATGTTGCCCTGAGGGAATCGGGATCATCGGCGGAATGAACTGATATTGCTGCTGGAAAACCGTTCATCGACAACTGAGAAGTAATCAGCGGCATATTCGCGTTTCTTACTTTCCCCGGTGACGGTATCCATGTGGGAGGGACAATTTCAGCGCCGGTAGTTACTACAGCAATATGGGGTTTTCTGAAAACGGGCAGTATACCCCTGCCAGCCATGGCCGCAATGCCCATGTGCTGCTGAGACAGTCTCGTACCGTTTTCCAGCACCATATGCCCCTTTTTGATGTCTTCACCCTTCCAGCAGATGTTCGCTCCCTCAGGCGGTGCCTTCTCAAGGTAAAGAACGGAGTCCTTAACAACGGTTTCCTCTACGATTACGATCCTGTCCGCTCCTTCGGGTAGTGTAGCCCCGGTCATTATCGGGCATGCAATACCCTGTTTAATTCTGATCTCTCTGGCATCACCCGCGACGATTTCTTCAAGGAGTTCGTGCCTCAGGTCATTTCCTGAAATGGCAAATCCATCCATCGCCGACCGGTTGAAAGGCGGCATATCAATATCCGAATGAACATCGAAAGCCAGAACGTGACCGACAGCCCCATCAATTGTTACTTCTTCCACTTCCGGTTCACCTGAATTATCAAGTACCAGTTTCAGTGCTTCCTCTACAGGTATCATTACACCTCCAGCCTGTCCAGGAGGCTGTTGAAATCCTCCTCAGACTTTTCCCAGATGGCCAGCAGAGTCTCCGCCAGCGGAGTAATGCTGGTTCCCCCGCCTCCGGCTCCTCCCCTGTCGCTGAAAAGTAGTTTCGCGCCAAGCCGTTGTTCCGCGTCGTGCAGTAGTATCCAGGCTCTCTTGTACTGGATACCGGTTTTTTTCGCAGCCTGTAATATTGAACCAGTCTTACGAACAGTCTTCAGGAGATCCATCCTTCCCTCGCCAAAAAGAGGCTTACCATGAAGGTTCAGCCAATGCTTACCGCCAATTGTTATGGGTGAATATTTACCTAAACGCATCAATCCCGGCACCAGTTTGGATATCTTGTCAGCGTCTTCCGGGGATACCGGACCCTCTGATGTGAGGTCCGCTTTAAGTTCTAATCCTTCCGCTGACTGTTTCTGCCCGGAATCTGAAAGTATGTGAATATGAAAATCAGGATCAAACAGGTTAAGAATCGAGTTACTCTCGAATATTATTATATCCATGGGAAACGAAAACTCACCGACAGTGTCCTCAAGTTCGTCAACTGTTGAATATCTGAAGAA
The DNA here is from genome assembly GCA_030638185.1 of Candidatus Aegiribacteria sp. Taxonomy (GTDB): domain Bacteria; phylum Fermentibacterota; class Fermentibacteria; order Fermentibacterales; family JCC-6; genus Aegiribacteria. The sequence continues at coordinate 3,076 of DAOWFD010000087.1, read as the reverse complement.
TATGGCTTCAGAAGCGCCAGCCGCCTTGAAACGCTGTGTATCTGTACCGGTGGGTCCCGGACCGACGCTGATTCCAGCAGGACCGTGCCCCTTATGTGACAGCTTAACACAGGCAACCGCAAGACCGATTGCGCTCAGTTCCTTTACTAGACGTTCGGCAATGAGTGTTTTACCAAGTTTTCTGCCATCCGCGGAAATCACTATCCTTTTTCCCAAAATATTCCGTTCACTCAGTGATTGAGGGTTATATCTGTAAAACATAACGCAACTCGATTGATTTGAAAACTAAAGGAATGATAGACTAAAACCCCGATACCTGTATATGAACGTCCCTTAGAATGCATGACAGGCTCTTTCTCAGTTCCAATGCAAACTGCTTCAACCGGAACAATGTTCTGTGATAATTCGAGATGTATTACACTTGTACAAAGCATAATTACCATGTATATTTAGAGGCTTAAATAAAAATAATATCATCAGAAAGGGGTTGAATATGAAAATTGTTCTTGCGCTTGTCATGCTTGTCGGCATCTGTATGGCCGATGGGCTGGAAACACAGACTGACTGGGTGGGTGGTCCTGGTACCTCCGGTCCTGTAACAACCTTTGGAGACCTGTTCGATATCTCGAGCGGTATCTCCTGGTTAACAGCAGGACAGATTGACCTGAGTTTCGAACACAATGTTACAATAACGTCAAACGGTCCAAGATGGGCGGTTCACGGCGATATCGACTCAGACACTGATATTGATATTCTTGTTTGCCAATATTCAGCTGATTCCCTTGTTTGGTTCGAGAATATCGACGGGGGAGGCTATTTCTGGCAGAGTCACTACATTGCCTCGGGCGACCAGCCACATACCGGTGCTCTTGTAGATATCGACAATGATGGTGATCTTGACGCAGTTGCCGGCTATCACAACGACGATTTCGTGGCCTGGTACGAAAACGACGGCACCGGTCAAGGATGGATCCAGCACGATATCGATCTGTCTGTCAACGGAATCAGAACCCTGGTTGCAGCTGACATAAACAATGACGGTCATGTGGATGTTGTCGTACCAGCATACTACGGCGACTGGGTTGCCTGGTACGAGAACGATGGTGTTGGCGGCTTCGCCTGGACAAAACATGACATCTGCACGCCGAATGGTCCAAGATGCGGAAATGTGGGTGATCTCAACAAAGACGGCCATCTTGATATAGTGGCCGCCGCCTACAGCAGTGACTCTCTGTCATGGTGGGAAAACGATGGTACCGGTCTCGGCTGGACACATCATCGCATCAGTATTTCATTTAACGAGGCTGGCATCCCATGGTTCGTTGACGTTGACGGCGACACATTCCTCGATGTCCTTTGCGGAGCGCTGCAGGGTGACAGTCTCTGCTGGTTTGAAAACTCTGACGACATCGGAACCACATGGGTCAGACATACGATTAAAACAATGGACTACCCGTACTTCTCTAACTTCTACGACCTTGATCAGGACGGCGATGAGGATGTTCTTGTCTCAAGTCCTAATCTAGATCTTTCGTACTGGTTTGAGAACGATGGTACAGGAACATCCTGGGTCGAACACCCGCTAATGGACGATTATAATGGGCCATACTACATTGAAGGTCTGGACATTAACCTCGACGGAGTGAACGAAGTTCTTATCTGTGACAACAACTCCGACAGGGTTGACTGGTACGATCTGTTCGAGAGTACGGGCGTACTGGAATCATCCATACTTGACGCACAGGAAGACCCTAACTGGAGTTCCATAGGCTGGACAGCAACCACACCGGCAAACACCGATGTCATCTTCCAGCTGCGCAGTTCAGAGAACTCAGCTGTCATGGGCTCCTGGTCCGCCGATATTACTTCACCGGGCTCAATCGATCCATATGTCACAGACGGTGATAACTATATCCAGTACAGAGTGCTTCTCGCAACGACAGACATGGTTGATACTCCAGCGATCCCTATTCTTGAGGATGTTACACTCAACTGGACGACGGTCGGTATCGCCGACCCCAACAGTCCTGCAGATGTCTTCACTCTTCGCATTATGTCTGCAAATCCGAGCTTTGGCGCTCCCGTCATCGCTTTCTCGGTTCCCAATATCTGTAATGTAAATCTCAGCATCTTCGATATGTCCGGGCGTGTTGTCGCCAGAATCGCAGATGGAGAGATCGAAGCCGGAAACTATCAGGTAAGTATTGAGAACCTGGTTCCCGGTGTATATCACTGCAGGATGGAAGCCGGCGAATTTACAGCTGTGAAAAGACTTGTAGTCTTGAAATAAACAGATATCCTTATATCTCATTGCGGCGGCCTTCCGGCCGCCGCTTTCGCATTGTGCTGTGCGACTTGCATGACGCAGTCATCCAGGGGTGAAAGCTGAGTGTAAGAGTAGTCGGATTCAACGAACATGAATCGAATACGAGATACTGGGACAGGTTGTTCCTTATGCTGCAGCCTTCTGTGACCAGTGTAAAGCGAAACTCCAGATGCTTATAGAAGTATTATTATATAAAATGTCATTTAGGCTTATTCGCTCCTTTTCTGCCCGGAGTGACCGGGAAGAACTTCAAGCTGACGTCTTTTCTGCGAAGGCTTTCGAGCCACGTAGATCTGGCTGCCGGTTTCCGGGTTGATACCGGTATGGTACATGGCCGTTGCCATGGTCATGGGTGTGGGAAGAAATATCTGAGCCTTTTCCGGCCGCATGTTCTGCCGTCTCAGCTCATCCGCGGCCATGAGCATATGATCCATATCGCAGCCCGGGAAGGCAACAATTATGTAAGGTTCAATATACTGTTCCCTGCCGGCTTCCCTTGAGAAACTTTCGAAAAGCTCCTTGAATCTCCTCCAGAGACCTGGGGATGGCTTCCTCATCAGTTTCAGTACTTCAGGTGCGAAGTGCTCGGGGGCAATCTTCAGGTATCCTGATACGTTGTCCTTTACCAGCTTCTCGATGAAATCCGTATCCCGCAGGGCTACGTCGTGGCGTATACCGCTGGAAACGAAGACATTTCGTACACCGCTGATCTCCGAGACGGCTTCCAGAAGCTCGATATATGGACGATGA
>DAOWFD010000294.1 GCA_030638185.1 Candidatus Aegiribacteria sp. | reverse complement strand
CTGCTTACTGGTGTGGCCGGGGCCGCAGGTAGCATGTTACTGACATTGGCTGTATCCTGGATGCTTTCGCCCAGTGTACCCCACGATTTTTTACCCGGAACATGGATAATACTGGTTCTGATTTTGGGAGCTTCATCCGGTGCTGCGGGAAGCTGGATAGGTATGAAGTCCGGTATTCCAAAACCCCGATCCTGACAGGGAGAAAAATGAAAAAACTGTTGATAGTTATAATAATTCTGACCGGTATCGTGTTCGCGCAGAGTGAATCCAGAACGGGTACTGCGCCGGCAGCAGGTGAAGTGGTCGCAACCACCACCACTGAGACAGGTGCCGAGGAGGCTACGCCCCAGACATGCATGGGCGGCGGGGGTATCATGAGCTTCCTCCCAATGATAGCCATCATAGCGATATTCTACTTCCTGATGATTCGTCCTCAGCAGAAGCAGGCCAAGATATTGAAGGAAATGCGGAGTGCCTTCCAGAGGGATGACAGAGTAGTAACAAGCGGTGGAATACATGGTGTAATAACGAATCTCAAGGGTGATGATGTGGTTACAGTAAGAATCGCCGACGGAGTCAAGATAGATGTGGACAGGAATTCCCTGCAGATCGAGAGCGATTACGGAGATACATCTAAATAGCCGCTAGAGGATTCTGTCGGGATGTAAAGGTGGAGTCATGTCATCAAGAAAACTTCAGTATTACGGTTCGAAAATACTGAGAAACAGGTCGAGGGATATTGATATCTCTTCGGAGCAGGAGTCCCTTCATTCCCTGCTTTCGGATATGATCGAGATCCTGAGGCTTGAAAAGGGACTTGGCCTGGCAGCCCCGCAGGCCGGGAGAATGTAAGGGTATTCATACTCAATTCCGAGGAACTCAACCTGAAAGGTCATTCAATATTCATCAATCCGGAGGTTAAAACATCGGGACCTCTGCATAAGGATGAGGAAGGATGCCTGAGCATCCCCGGGATATTCGAGTTTGTAAGGAGACCATTCAGCGTTGCCGTTACTGCTTACGATCTTTCAGGCGAGCGATTTACTCTTGACCTCGATGACTATCCCGCCAGGGCAGTCCAGCATGAGAATGACCATCTTGATGGAATTCTCTTTGTGGACCGGCTCAGTCCCATAAGAAAACGGCTTGTTAAAAAGCAGCTATCCGAGATAAAGAGGGAATACGGTCCTGACAGCAGGATTCTCTGATGAGAATCATCTTTCTGGGCACTTCCGGCTTTGCCATACCATGCCTGAAAGCACTCATAGAATCGGAACATGAGATACTGTGTGTCATTTCAAGACCACCCAGACCCGCAGGTCGGGGCAAGAAGCTGCGCCAGCCTCCCGTGGCAGAGTACGCTCATAAGAATCGGCTTGTAATTCATCAGCCGGAAAAACTTACCGGTTATTTCGTTAAAACCCTCAAATCAATGGGACCGGAACTTATGGTATCGTCGGCATACGGTGCCTGGCTTCCGGAGAAGCTTCGGAAGGCATCGCCGCTTGGCGTGGTCAATGTTCATCCATCCCTTCTGCCTGAATACAGGGGTGCCGCCCCGGTCGCAAGGGCAATACTTGATGGCAGTGAGGAGACAGGGGTCTCATTCATGCTTACGGACAGCGGATGGGATACAGGGCCAGTCATTGCCGTATATCATGAGAAAATACTCCCCTTTGACACCACCGGCTCACTGGAAGAACGACTCTCAGTGAAAGCTGCGGAGAACCTTATCGATGTTATTGAAGAATATTCCAGTGGAAAGCTGATTCCTCAGAGCCAGACGGAGGAAGCGCTTTACGCCGATAAAATAACAATTAATGAGACCTGGCTGGACTGGAACAGACCTGCTCAATACCTTGAGCGAAAGGTAAGGGCTTTTCAGCCCTCTCCGGGGGCAAGAACAATGTACTCGGGAAAACTCCTGAAAATATCCGACGTACGGGTATCTCAATACGATGCTGATCCCGGTAATATAATTCTCAAGGCAGATTCGCTCCATGTGGGATGCGGGGGAGAGGAGTCACTGGAGATACTTAAGCTCCAGCCGGCCTCCAAAAACGTCATGAGCGCAGCTGAATTCCTCCGAGGCGCCAGGATGAAAACCGGTGATAAACTTGGAAGAGGTTAAAAAGGCCGGACTGCTGTTCCATACCGGGCTTCTGCTCTTCTCTGTCGCGCCTTCATTGATCGTATTCCTTCTTCTACTTGCAGTGGGTGTGGAGCTTCCAATTTCATTCGCAGCAGGATTGCTTACAATCGCTGTGTTCCAGGTATACGGATTGCTTTACGAAAAGGGTGTAACAGACAACCCGATACCACTCAGGCTTTCATTCTGGACACTGAAGGCACTGCAGTCGGCTCACACTTTGCCCCCCCATACTCCCGAGAAGATGGTCGTGACCATGAACAACCGGAAAGCACTATCTGAAACAGGCAGGAAATTCAGCTCCGATGAAACCCTGATTCTGATACCTCATTGCCTTCAGAATCACGAATGCCCTCGAAGGCTGACCTTCGATCCCGATTCCTGTGAAAGATGCGGCAAATGCCCAATAGGGAGGATTCTTGAAATAAGGGACAGGTTCGGCACACACTTCGCCATAGCCTCGGGTGGAACCTCGGCCAGAAGGATAGTCGAGAAAACCGAACCTTTACTTATAGTCGCGGTGGCCTGCCCCGTTGACCTTTCACTGGGAATTCTGGATGTGCATCCCATAACGGTCGTGGGTGTTCTGAACGAGTGGCGGAACGGCCCCTGCTTCGACACATGGGTCAATACTGAAGAACTTGAAGCCGCCCTTGAACTGTTCCTTGACTGAATAATCCCATGCTTGCATCTGCTCGTAAAATTGACAGAACCCGATTATCATAGTATCCTCATTTTGTGCATAAGGTGTTACCTGAATTCAAACAGGGGGGATAAGTATAAAAATAGTACATCAGATTATCGATCTGTCGGGGGAAAAAGATGTCAAAACATCTGATCATGCTTTCGATCATCCTTCTGCCACTTATTGCTAATGCAGATATAACCAGTCAAACCGACTGGTCCGGGGGTCCTGGCAATCCGGGTCCCTGCTATGAGTTCGGAAATGAATTCTTTATTGAGACGGACATTCTTTACGCAGATTCCATTACACTTGGACATTGTATGCACCTTGTAGAAGGAGAATACGATTATGCCTATTCAGTCCACTCAAAGGATGTTGATGGCGACGGAGATATGGATGTCCTGAGTGCTGGAGTGTATGATGACAATGTAATCTGGTTTGAAAATTCAGACGCTATGCCAGGCATACTCTGGACCCAACATTTGATTGCTGGTGATTTTTACTGCGCCATGTCTGTGTACTCCGAGGATATTGATGGTGATGAAGATATTGATGTCCTTGGAGCGGCTAAATGGGACGATGAGATCACTTGGTGGGAGAACGATGATGGAACTGGAACTAGCTGGACTGAGCACCAGGTAGATACTGATTTTGATGGTGCCTATTCAGTTTACTCCGACGATATAGATGGCGATGGAGATAAGGACATACTGGGTGCTGCAGATCACGAGAATGCAATCACTTGGTGGGAGAACGATGATGGAATTGGAACAAGCTGGACTGAGCACCCAGTAGATACTGATTTCAATGGTGCATGTTCAGTTTACTCCGAAGATATAGATGGCGACGGAGATAGAGACATCCTTGGTGCTGCAATGAATGATTACGATATCACTTGGTGGGAGAACTATGATGGAATTGGAACAAGCTGGGTTGAGCACCCAATAGATAGTGATTTCTATATTGCTCGTTCAGTTTACTCCGAAGATATAGATGGTGACGGAGATATGGATGTGCTTGGTGCAGCAGCAGGAGACGATGAGATCACTTGGTGGGAGAACGATGATGGAACTGGAACAAGCTGGACTGAGCATCAGGTAGATACTGATTTTGATGGAGCCAAATCAGTGCTCGCTGAGGATGTAGACGGGGATGGAGATATGGATGTTCTCGGTGCTGCTTCGATGGACGAATATAACATCACTTGGTGGGAGAATGATGGTGGAATTGGAACAAGCTGGATCAAGTACCCTGTAGATAATGATCTTGATGCTGCTAATTCCGTATACTCTATGGATGTAGATAACGATGGAGTTATGGAAATACTAGGTTCAGGTTCCATAGCAAGTAAAGCTAGCATATCCTGGTGGGATATATCATTCTCCAAAAACGGTATGCTTGAATCCACCATTTTATACACTCCTTCACCAGGACTTCCGGATTGGGAAACTATAAACTGGGTTTCGGATGAACCTTCTGGTACAACAGTTGCTTTCCAGGTTCGAGTTTCAAATCACTCGAGTGCTATGGGTGCATGGTCAGATACTCTTTATTCCCCTTGCAGTCTGAATGGGATACTTGAGGATTACAAATATTATCTACAGTACAGAGTCATTCTTTCTACAGCTGACAGTACAATAACTCCATCATTGAATGAAGTGATTTTTACATGGAATCCACTTGGTATCGAGGATAACAAAGAACCTGAGCAGTTCGGGCTCCTTCCAATACATCCAAATCCAAGTTCTGGTACAACTGTCCTGCAGGTTACTGTTCCCGAACCGATGTCCGTATCAATTTATTTACACGACCTTTCAGGCCGACTTGTCTTTAGACAAGCAAACGAAGAATACTCGACCGGATTTCACAGCATCACTCTTGATGACCTATCGACGGGTATTTACTTTTGCAAGGCTGTTTCTGGCGATCAGGAGGACATGCAACGGTTCGTTGTAGTTGAGTGATCAGGATGAGCATTCGATAGATTCAGTCTAAATCAATACTCCATAATCCAGTAAATCAATGGGTTCCAAATGACACTGCGCTTGTACCGAAATCAAAGAAATGTCTAGAAATCGTCGAACATCCTCAAATGATCTAACAGAAGAGATTTACGGAAGCGAATTCCAAATCTAGGAAGGTGGTTAGCGGGCGGGGATTCCCTTCGACTCGTTTCACTCGCTCAGGGTAAACTCACCAGTTTGATCTTCGATCAAAGGTTCTCATACCTGCGAGAAGCCTGAAATAGAAACAGCCCCGAAGGGCTGTATCAGTTTCATGTGGCTGGCCATCTGTCTGAGGGTTGGAATACTTTCGGCACTTGGTTATGCATAATAGCTAAATAAAAATACCATAATGCACGCATTCCAGATATTTCCAAGCATAACCCACAGCTGTCTTCTCCTTCTGGAACATGAGGAATGATCTTTTATGAAAAAGGCGAAATCCTCTTCGGTTGCTGCTGTCGGTAAGATATCCTTGAGCTGTTCCTGGACTGAATAATCCCATGCTTGCATCTGCTCGTAAAATTGACAGAACCCGATTATCATAGTATCCTCATTTTGGAATAAGGGGTTATTTCCAATTCAATCAGGGGGGATGAAATGTTTTCTTTCCGAGTGATCTGTCCTTTACTTGTATTGTTCTTCTGCCAGCTGAGTTTCAGCGACATCACACCTGTTATAGAACCAAATCTTACCACTGGAGTTGCTCCACTTGCTGTGTTCTTCGATGCGGCACAGACCACAGGAACATCTACGGATGATCCTTTCCATGAACTCGAATACTACTGGGAATTCGATGATCCAGGCAGCGGAAACTGGGTTGTGAACGGTTTGAGCAGAAACATGGCGTACGGTCCGATGGCAGGGCATGTTTTTGAAACTCCAGGCTCCTATACCGTTTCTCTTACCGTACGGGATGCTGGAGAGACTGCTATAACAGATGTTGTTATAGAAGTACAGGATCCAGACATGGTATTCTCCGGAACCAATACGATCTGTTTTTCAACGTCAGGTGATTTCACGGAAGCCCCGCCGGGAGCCATGCACGTTACAACATCGGATTTCTATGAGATCATAGGTTACCTGGAGGCCGGGAAACGTCTTCTGCTACGTCGCGGGGAAAGTTGGACAGCGGGCTATACAGGATTCCTGAACATTGGCGGACCAGGTGTATTTGGTGCATTCGGCCCCGGAGAAAGTCCTGATGACTGGGGTATCTATGCGAATAATCCCATACTTGACGGGGCAGCTTTCAGCCTGTCCAGTGGCATTAAACTAAATCCCGACAGTGTCAACACATACGACTGGCGCTTCCAGGACATTGTGATATCTGGAACGGTAAGTGACATCGCGATTACAAGCTCAGGTGAGATTCACAATATCCTTTTCCTCCGAATGAAGATTCATAATTGCTACACAGGAATATCATTGCCAGGTTCCGTTCTGGCGCATTACAATGCCAATCACGGTCAGAATCATCAGCCGTTCAACGGGATATCGATTATCAACTGCAGGTTCTATGATTTCTATATGGCAGACATGTACGCCTGCATTGGAAGACATCTGCTGCTTGGATCTGAATTCACCGATTCGGATACATCACACATAACAAGATTTCCATACTTGAATAAAGCGGTAATCAGCAATAACTACATGTCCGGTTCCAGGGATACCGGTCATCTGATAAAACTGCACGGTCCTCCATGGGCGGGAAACGCCCTGTATGATCCTGGAACATATTCAGAGGATATACTCATTTCAGACAACATGTTTGAGGGAGACATTGAAGATTGGCCTGTGGCGATTGCACCTATGAACGCCGGAAGCTTTGAGTATGTAAGAGACGTGATAGTTGAGAGGAATCACTTCCTCTGCAACCTGAACACGGCTGTTGCCCTGTATCTGTCATGCTACGAGACAACGATCAGGAACAATATCATTCAAGCATCAGGATATCAATCAGGCAGAAGGTCTATTGAAGTGACCAACCGAAATCCCGGCATGCCTGTTTCTGATCACATAAACATCTATAATAACACATTTTACAGCGAAGGCGGTTACTACACGGTACTCGATCTGGAGGGTAATGACTTCGTTATTAAGAACAATCTCGTCTATTCTCCGGATGGTGGTCTTTTGGGAGGAATAGGAGACGTATCTAACAACCTCATGACCTCAACAAATCCCTTTGTATCATCGTCGCCTTCACAGCCATCCGATTTCTGTCTCCAGTCGGGGTGTCCCGCTATTGACGATGGTATTGAGATGACCCTGTGGCATGATTATCTGCTTAATCCCCGACCAAATAACGGCTTCTGGGATATCGGGGCAATGGAGTACTACGATTCCACAGGTATTTCCGTGAACCCGGATTGCTTCAGCGAAGAAATGTTCACTATCAGCAGGATCTATCCCAACCCCTTCAGCTCTTTTACCCGGGTGATGCTGAATCTCGAAACAGGTTCTGATGTCAGACTTTCGGTATACAATATCTCCGGTCAGCTTGTACGGATTCTCGCAGACGACAGTATAGATGCAGGTTCGTTCGAATTTGACTGGGATGGCAGAGATGAAAACGGGAAACCACTTGAGAATGGTATTTACTTCGTTCATTTGAGAGTACTCGGAACAGGAGAAGAGACAGCGGAGATGATACTGATAAGATAGACTGTACTGACCGGGAATAAAATCCAGTTTCCGGTAGCCGGGTTACCAGAATGAATTGTTACCATTGATGCTCTCCCTGCGGCTCCCTGAATGGTATTACCGAACGGAGGGCAAGACGAATATGTTAGTATTAATATATAAATCAGTCACAGGACACTGTGCTTAGACATCGTCACTATATTCCCAAAGAAGGTTCTATCTAAATGGAAAGAGGTTCAACCACAATGAGAAAAAGGAAAGATCGTCGAAAAGACCGTTCAGAAATACCAATGGATGCTATAAAAAAGCAGCTCGAACATGTAGCCCGTGAAGGAGGTTTCAAGGCAGCTCTGTTATCTACCGAAGATGGTTTTGCCGTAGTCGACATAGAATCCAGGCTGGATTCCAGTTCGCTGGCTGCCTTAGCTGGTTTCGTCTGGGAAATGAACAAAGACGTCCTTGACCTGACAGGCTTTAAGCAAATTGATCAAATCACTATGAGCGGAAAAACCGGCGATTCTGTCATCTGCCAATCGTTTGAAGTGATGGATCAGCCTGTGGTTCTTATTGTTATTGCCAGCGTAAAGTCAGGATACCGTGAACTGACTGATCAAGCAGTTGAGGGAATAAAGCGTATTATGGTCTAAATCAGATAAGACGACATTATCGAATGCCTTCATATAACCGCACTGATTAATCGATTTTCGATCTAGTGTCATGACACTAGCCTCCATCTCCAACACTGAAGACATCGAGGATCGGAGGATCCCCGGGCTCGCAGATGGCCAGGTAATTCTCGCCAAAGCAAACAGCTGTGTTCTCATAAGTAGAACCGTCCTCATCACCGTAGTCCCAGGTAGCGCTCAAGAATCCATTCTCATTCTTAACCAGAGTGAGAGTGCAGGATAAGTCATAGTCGGAATACTCTACGGTCATCTGATAGGTTCCGCTGGGATCAAGCTCCGTATTCAGCGGATTCTCTCCGCAGGAGACCGTAAGCAGGATGATTACATAAATGGATGAGAGAAGTATTGATCGTATCATGATACTCCCTTTCAGAGTGTATTTGTCAAGCGATTGGTACAGAATATATCTTCGAAACAGGATAATCATCTGTAACTAGATTGCACCAGGAATCCACCTGATGAACAGTAACCAGAATTGGGAAATACGTCTGTCAAATGCAGTATCAACATAATGTTTAACAAATCCGTTTTCAGCGTTCCCCGTTTTCACTTTGACCCGAGATTTCTTTCCCAGATTCCGCTACTTACTACAGTATCTTTTCCAGCTCCTCGAGTGTACTCTCCATTTTCTGAAGGGCTAAATTCACAGGTTCGGGAGTCGTAAGGTCCACACCAGCTTCCTTTAGGAGCTTAAGCGGCGGCATCGATGAGCCACCCTTGAGGAATGTAATGAAGCTCTCAATTGCGCCGGGTTCACCGGTCAGAATCATTGAGGATATGTCAATAGCTGAGGAAAGCCCTGTCGCGTATTTGTATACGTAGAAATTGTAGTAGAAGTGGGGTATCCTGGACCATTCAGCAGCAACAAATTCATCATCATCGTTCCAGGCAAAGCAGTCTCCGTGATAGAGCTTTACAAGGTCGTAGTATGAACTGTTGAGGTAATCTGGTGTAAGTGGGTTGCCCGATTCGACATGTTCGTGGATCAGTTTCTCGAATTCTGCGAACATGGTCTGTCTCACCAGGGTGGACTTGAATGTACCGAGAAGGTGATCAAGCAGGTAGGCTTTTTCCTGTTTGTCATCCATTCTCTTGAGCAGCAAATCAATAAGGAGCATCTCATTTGTTGTTGAAGCGACCTCGGCTACGATGATCTTGTAATCTGACATGTGATACGGCTGTGATTTCCTCGATAGAAGGCTGTGCATGGAGTGCCCGGCTTCGTGAGCCAGTGTGAATACACTCTGAAGCGTACCATTGAAGTTATGGAGTATGTATG
>DAOWFD010000122.1 GCA_030638185.1 Candidatus Aegiribacteria sp. | reverse complement strand
CTTAAGGTATTGAATAAAGTATTACCTATTTCAGGAGATATCGAAATGAAAAAGGATAATGAAGATATCCTGATCAGTATAAGAAACAGCACCTGTAAATTCTGCCCAAAAGGAGTTGGCGAGGCTGAATTAAAGGGTACTCTATGCCCATTCCCATCACTTATTGAATCATTCAACAACGAGATCTGGAAAAGCGAAGATATTCAGTTGGTCAAGGAACGGGCAACACCTTTAATGGTAAAAGAGGGTGACTGGTGTATTTTCAAATTCAGAATAAAGAAGGATTCTGAATAAGGATTTTCCTATTTTATAACACGAATGAATTGAATGGAGCTTCCTGTACTGGATAAACAATATTTTTGAAGACGAGAAATATTACAATCTCAAAAACACGATACAATAGGAATTCATTTAACGTCTGATCCGCCACCTGACTACCGGATGCTTCTCATCGTTCTTGCTACCTTACTCCATTCATGTACGATCTGACTGATCTCGGCAGCACCAAGCAGTATCACGCACTCCCAGTAGAGCAGGAAGAATGTAGCCATAACCCTTGCCAGCGAACCGTAGACCACTCCCCATCCTGGATGGCCGATTACCCAGATGTAAGTCTGGGTACCAAGGGCGGTGAATACTGCGGCTATAACCGTAGCAAAAAGAGCTTGTCCGATACTTACCTTCCTGTTTGGAGCAGCCTTGAAAAGGGTAAAGAACAGCAGCACAGTGAAGGAAATACCCAGTATCTTAGCCAGACCGCCTCCGGTAAGATGCCCAATGACAGGCCATTGGGAGACAACGTCACCCATCGGGCTGTCCACGACCAGCCGGGCCATAGTTGAAAAGATCAGTGAGGAGACAAAACAGAGTGCCACGAGCAGAGCCAGGAAGAAATCGTACAGCTTCCCCAGGACGATATTACGACCCCTGGCTACTTCGAATATTTTATCGAACGCAGTCCTTATGGTACCGAACAGCCTGCTGACAAGCCACAGAAGAAAAAGGAAACCCACTATTCCCGGTATTCCGGAATTACCTCTGAAAATGGCGCTTTCAATTTCGTTTCTCGTGGAATCGGGAATGAGCGGGTTGGCTGTATCAAGCCAATTCCTAAGACCCTGCTGAAGACCTTCGTCCTCTTGTAATGCTATACCGCTGAAAGTAAGTATCATAAGGCCCAGAGGAAGGATGGTTATCAGCACATTGAAGGAAATGGCCGCAGCCGAAAAGAATACGCTGTCATCGTTCCATCTGTTGTAAAGCCTTATTCCGAAGAATCTGATAAAGATCCATGATCGGCGAACGTATCTTTTGATTGATGAGACCAGAATGGCAGAAAGCTCGTGCCATGATCTTCTGTTACCAGTCAGATTTACTCCACCGTAACACTTTTTGCGAGATTTCTGGGTTTATCAACATCACATCCCCTGGCAACAGCGATATGATAGGATAAGAGCTGAAGTGGAATTACGCTGAGCAGAGGGACGAGCATGTCCGGTGCTTCCGGGACCCTGATAATCCAGTCTGAAACCGATTCGATATCGGTATCTCCTTCGGTGGCTATGGCAAGGACCCTTCCATGTCTTGCCCTTACTACCTGTATGTTTGAGATTATCTTGTCATAGGCTGCGCCCTTAACGGCAATAACAGCTATGGGCATCATCTCATCGATCAGGGCGATCGGACCGTGCTTCATTTCAGCCGCCGGGTAACCCTCCGCATGAATGTAGGATATTTCCTTGAGTTTAAGGGCACCTTCGAGTGCTACCGGGTAGTTCACCCCCCTGCCAAGGTAGAGGAAATTCCTTGCGTAGGTAAATTCCTTGGCTATCTCAGCTATACTGCTGGAATTTTCCAGAATCTTCCTTACCTTGTCAGGTATTGCCATGATCTCACGGACAAGTTCAAGCCCCTGTTTACGATCGAGAATATGCCTGGCTCTTCCGAGTGCAAAGGCTATCAGGATAAGTGCCATCACCTGCGAAGTGAAAGCCTTCGTCGAAGCGACTCCGATCTCGGGACCTGCGTGGATATAAACTCCCGCATCCGTCTCACGGGCTATTGTTGAACCCACTACATTCACTATACCGAGGGTACGGCATTTCTTCTCTTTAGCCAGTTTCAGGGCAGCCAGCGTATCCGCTGTCTCACCGCTCTGGCTGATTACTATCATCAACGTATCCGGAGACAGAACAGGATCCCGGTATCGAAACTCGGAAGCGTACTCCACCTGGACGGGAATTCTTGAATAGGCCTCGATAAGGTACTTGCCTATGGAAGCCGCGTGCCAGGAGGTTCCACATGCGGTTATTACTATCCTGCTTACGGATCTCATGTCCTCTTCGGACATCTGCAGGCCTCCAAGGTGCGCCGTACCATGAACCAGGTCCAGCCTGCCCCTGAAAGCGTTTGTGAGTGATTCAGGCTGGCTGTAGATCTCCTTCAGCATGAAATGGGGATAACCGTCCTTTTCGATATCCGCGATGTCCCAGTCTACATATTCGATCCGTTCACGTATCAGGGATGGATGGCCGTTATCCGACTGAATCCCTTCGAGGTTCACTTCAATAACTTCACCCTCTTCGAGATAGATCACATCCCTGGTGTGAGATACGATGGCTGCCACGTCACTGGCAACGAAATACTCGTTATCACCTATACCGGCTACAAGGGGGCTGCCGTAACGGGCCGCTACAAGTGTATTCGGCTCATCCGCAGATAGGACAGCGATTCCGTATGCGCCATGGACCTTAACAAGAGCATCTTTTACCGCGTTGAAGAGTTTCTTACCTTTTGCGACTTCCTGGCTTATCAGCATTGGCAACACTTCAGAATCGGTCTCCGATTCGAAACTTATCCCCAAGCTGACGAGATCCTTCCTCAGTGCCATGAAATTCTCAATTATACCGTTATGAACAACGGCTATTTTTCCCGCCTGATCGTAATGGGGATGAGCGTTAGCATAGGAAGGTTCTCCATGTGTAGCCCATCGTGTATGAGCTATCCCTACAGCTGATGATTCAGCATCTCCGGGATCAATTTCCTCGAGGTCACTGACCCGCCCTTCACACTTCCTTATGAACAAACTGCCTTTGTTCTGAAGCGCGTATCCTGCTGAATCGTAGCCTCTGTATTCAAGACGCTTCAGCCCGGCAAGAAGTATTTCCCTGGCGGGTTTGTGTCCCACATATCCGACTATTCCACACATACACTCTCCATTGCTTCGCGGAAGATAACGAAATCCTCCTCAATGTAACTATTATCCCTGTTCTCCGCAATGAACCTGACCACAGGTTCCGTACCCGATGGTCTGATATGCATCCAGCCGCCATCCCTGTAATACCATAAACCATCTCTTGTATCGTCTGCGGGACCGTACTCCTCAAGCAGCCTGGAACGCACCGGATCGAATCCGGTTCTGAGCGGCAGCTTCTTCTTGAACATAATGTAGGATGGATAACTGTCCGCCCAGCTTCCTATGGTGGAGCCGGGATTATTTCTGAGGAATGAAACCGCGCAGGCCATTGCGACACCACTGTCCCTTCCGGCGTGAAATTCCCGGTCGATCACACCGCCGTTACCCTCTCCGCCTGTGATGGATCCGCGTTTTTCCATTTCCTCAACTACGTTCACCTCGCCCACAGGGCTCCGGTAGAGCCTGCAGCCATGTTTCACGGCGGCATCCTCAGCCAGTCTGGATGTTGAAAGATTGACAACAGCTGGTCCCGGTCTGACTGAAAGTATAAAATCTATAGCCAGGGCTACAGTGTAATCCTCGCCAATTATTCTTCCGTTCTCATCTACCAGGGCAAGTCTGTCTCCATCGGGGTCAAAGGCAAAACCTAAATCGGCATTCTCTTCAATAACCGCCCTGGAAAGTTCGTTCAGACTTTCAACGGTAGGTTCAGCAATACGCGGGAAGTCACCTCCGGGTGTCATCTCAGGATTGATAACTGCATAATCAACACCAAGTCTTTCCATCAGCATTGGAGCAAACGAGGCAGCAGCTCCACCGGTGACATCAAGCACCGCTTTCAGCGGTCTTCCTCCCGGAATAAGCCATGGTATTGAAAGTACTCCTTCAATATGTCTTTCCACCGAACCGCTCAATTCCCGTGGCATACCCACTTCTCTGTAATCCGCATTTTCCCTCTCCCTGCCAAGCAGTTCCATCAAATGGGTCCTGCCTGCTGGCCTCAGGAAAATACCATCGTCCCCTATTAATTTCAGTGCGTTCCATTCGCCGGGATTGTGGCTTGAAGTAATGGCTATTCCTCCACGAATTCCTTCTCGCATGGCTTCAAGCTGTACCGTAGGTGTAGGCACGATACCCAGAAGAACGGGGTCACAACCCACTGACATGAGTCCTGCAGTTACTGCAGCCTCAACAGCTGGTCCGCTTCTTCTGGTGTCCCTTCCAACGACAACAGGCCCCCTGCCGACAAGAACTCCAAACGTGGAAGCGAATTCCACCACATCAGCAATAGTAAGGGAAGCACCAAATATGCCCCTGATTCCTGATCCGCTGATAATTGGTTTCATATATCTCCCTTAGGAGGCTGTCCGATAATGCAACATCTGCATAAGGAACCACATATCTGGCTATAATAACTACATATTATCGTCATATACATCCAGTATTCTCCTCAAATCTATAATCATTCTATCTCAGCTATGAGGCTCTTCTGCTCAATGTCCATTGTCGGACAACCTCCTGGAATGAGATCTGGAATGGATATTATTGAATAATTTACATTTCGTCTATTATATCAGAAAATTGACCTGGAGCCACCGAACATGCTCAATGGAAATGTAACGCAGAAATGTAAAATCTGCTGAATTTCTTTCCGCTTCGACGAATTCCCCAAAATCATCTGTTCCGCAATCCCCTTATTTGCTCGCAAAGAAGCCCATTCGTCCCAATAAACCTCCGATTCGTGCCTGAAACTGACCATACTGCCCGAAACACCCGCAGTCAAACATCCTTGCAGGAAGATGTACTCTGGAGCTCAGTATCGGTGTGAAACAGGCCTAAGAAAACACAGCTCCTGGAGTTTAGTGGAGACTAACTCTTTAAAATTGAGGACTGTTTATGCGCAATTCGGACTCAAATCAGGTCGATTTTGGAATATATCCATCTTCTGATGAGAAATACCCATCGGATTGGAAAATATCTGTTGCGGCTTCCACATAATCACTGTGTTCTGTCGGAGGTGTCTACATAATTGTATTATAGTATTATATGTTTTCTGCCACAGGATTGCTTGACAATTCTACTGATAACGTTGTATCATGTTTGTGAACTTAATAAGAAATGTGTCTACCCCAAACAGAAAAGGTTTATTATGAAATACATCTTTCTTTTGCTGACATTTGTGGCACTTGCTTTCGCAAGCGATGACGGCTGCGATGCATCTATGGCTCCTGTTGTTCCTCATAGCGGTGGAACTGACGCTGTAACACTTACTCTGCTGAACGACTGGATACTTGCAGAGAAAGCACTCGGACTCGATATGTTCGTTGATGGTGCTAATAGTTATGTGCTTGGAGCCGACAATGCGAACGATATCATACAGGCTTACGATCCGGATACTGGAGTTCCCGGAAGTACTATAACGCTGGATCCCAGTAATGGTTCGTGTTTCGGGATAGCCTGGAATAATCAAGTTTCTACTGACACCTATTACACCAATGATTGGGGTGTTGGCAATCTGTTCTACACTGATGATTTCGGCACAACCTGGACAACTTACCCCAATCCCGCAGGTACTCTAGGCAGGGGTATGGATTTCGATGGCAGCGATTACTGGCAGACAGACCGCGACGGTGGAAGTGTCTGGAGATTCGATCCGGGAGTCGGGGAGCAGGAGATTGGAGTACCTGAAGTTTCGGGCCAGCTCAGTGGAATAACCGTTTACCCCGAGGGTTCTGATCTCGGTGTTATCGTGGCAGCTTACAGTGACAGTTCGCTGCACTTTTATGTGTGGGACGGATCTACTATGGATTATGTGGGCGCTGCTGCATATCCAGTAGGGTCTCTGGGTTCCTCATTTGGACTGGCTTACTATGAAACTGACGGAACACTGTTCTGGAGCTACAAGGATACAAGTGGTAATTATCACCTGACACGACTGGGATTCAATACAACTGCGCTGCAACAGTCAACCTGGGGGACAATAAAGAACGCTTTCTAGAATACCGAAGCAATGAGATAAAGGGAGCTGGAGTAACAATAGGACAATGGATTTTCAGCAAT
>DAOWFD010000075.1 GCA_030638185.1 Candidatus Aegiribacteria sp. | reverse complement strand
GGTAAGGGTTTCCGCTACGGTACTCGGTGGTTCTGAAACGGTAAGATTCGCAATCCATCCATGCGACTTTGAGGACGATACAATTAAAAATGTTGTCATTATACGGCTGAAAACCCTTCTCAGTAGGCGGGAAACGGTCAGGTTTAATGATCTCCTTCCTGCGCCATAATGCCGCGGGAAACAGTAACCAGGGGCTCCAGAGGCTTTACAAGGAGTAATCCACAGGAAATAATCTTGCTTATATTCACGTAGGACGTAGGAGAAACGGATTTTGTAGTTACAGCTTAAAAGAGGACGAAAAATGTATCTGGGATTTCTAGACATGAACGCAGGTTTCCTTGTTATCATAGCTGCAATGATCATAGGACTTATATCCAGATCGATGGTTACAGGCACCTACAAACGCTTCAGCAAAGTGAGTACTGGAAGGGGGCTTTCCGGCGCCAGAATCGCAAGGGAAATACTGGACAGCTACGGACTTGCCAATATTGGCATACAGGAAATAGGCGGTCAGCTTACGGATCATTACGATCCCAGGAACGGCGTGCTGAGCCTTTCCAGTGGTGTCTACAAAGGAACTTCCATCGCATCCGTAGGTGTAGCAGCCCACGAAGCGGGGCATGCTGTTCAGGACGCGATGGGTTACAGTCCCTTTAAGCTCCGACAGAAGCTGGTTCCTGTCGCCAGCCTTGGTTCCCAGATGCTGTTTCCACTGATAATCGGTGGAATCTTCTTTCACATGACGGCACTATACTATTTAGGAGCAGCACTTTACGGTGCCGCCCTTCTTTTTCAGCTGGTTACCCTTCCTGTGGAATTCGACGCCAGCAGGCGTGCGGTGGTATATCTGGAGAAAAGCGGTAACATGACCGTAGCCGAGCTGACAGGTGTTAAGAAAGTTCTGAGCGCTGCATCAATGACCTATGTAGCCGCCGCGCTTGCCTCCCTCGGACAGATGATCTGGCTGTTGCTTGCCGGCAGGAGAAGGTAATGGGTATAGAAACTCCGTTCATAATAATTATCGTCTTCTTCAGTGTGGTCTGTCATGAGATAGCCCACGGATACGTCGCCCTCAAGCTGGGAGATCCCACAGCGTACAAGATGGGAAGGCTGACATTCAATCCTGTTCCCCACATTGATCTGGTGGGAACAATCCTGCTTCCCGCATTCTTACTCATCAGTAATAGCCCCATCTTGCTGGCCTGGGCAAAGCCGGTGCCGGTTAACCCGGGATTCTTCAGAAATCCAAAGACAGGCATGATGTGGGTGGCTATTGCCGGGCCGGCGACAAACTTCGCGATAGCTATTGTACTGACACTGCTTCTGCATCTGGCAGGCAGCATCATGCCGGCGATACTGGTGCACAGCCTTGCGATGGGCGCACTTATGAATATCGTGCTTATGGTCTTCAACCTCCTGCCGGTTCCTCCGCTTGACGGCAGCAGGATAGTGGCAAGGTTTCTCGACGGGCAGGCTCTCTACCATTACAGAAAGCTTGAGAGGTTTGGCCTTTTCATAGTATTCGGACTGTTGTATCTGGGAGTTATCTCGAGCATCCTCTACCCCGCCCTTAACTTTGCCATCCGGCACCTCGACCTCTACCAGTACCTCAGACTATAAGGATGAAATTGGAAAGAAGTTAAATAACTTCTAAATTTAACATACCAAATGACAGGAGTGCTCAAATGCAAAACATAATCCTGGTTTTGTTAGTTCTTATGGGAGGCGTTTACGATGATACGCCCATGACAATCAATCCCGATCCCTCATATATCCAGGGAACTTACGAAGAATGGATTCAGGATCAACCTGAATACCAGCCCTTCAGTGTCACCACGATCGCGGGATCCGACGGGGCTGCTTTTATACTTATCTTCGAAGAGGGACTTACAGACAGTCTGGAGGCAGGGATACTGGACCAGTGGACAACAGATATAGCGTCAGAGGGACTTTCAACCGAGGTTGTCGAGGTTACCTACAGCACACCTGATGAACTGAAGGCATATCTGATAGGTAAATACAACGATGGTCTTGAGGGTGCAGTGCTCGTTGGTAACCTCCCGGTACCCTGGAGCGTTCTTGATGCCGATACCACATTGTTCCCCAGTGATTACTTTTACATGGACATTGATGGCACCTGGGAGGATAACTGGATCGGATACCCATTCCAGGGTAATCCCGGTTCCGACGGGAGGTACGATTCATTTTCCGGAAGCCTTGACCCCGAGATATACGTTGCACGGATCAAGGTCGATAACCTGACGCAGGTGGGGGATCCCACAGAAATCCTTAACGATTACCTGCAGAGGAATCATGAATGGAGATTGAACGGTGACCCGGAACCCCTTAACGCACTCTGCTACGTAGATGACGACTGGATACCCTGGGCGGTGGGATACCAGAACTCCATGCGGTATCTCTATTCCAACACCGAGCTTGTGAGCAATGCGGCTGCAACGAACGGTACCGATTATCTTGAAAACAGGCTGCCGGGCAACTACGTCTGGATAAGCCCATTCGTACACTCCAACCCTGGTGGCCATTATTGGGCTCAAGGACCGACAACTGACTGGGATGAGCTGGTTCCCGCATTGCCACAGGCTCATTTCTACAACCTGTTCGCCTGCTCGAACTCTCGTTTTACAACCGTGCACTGCATGGGAGCTGTATACGCTTTCTGCACAGCGACTGGCCTTGCTTCAGTGGGAAGCACTAAAAGTGGCTCCATGCTGCACTTCGCACCTTTTTATTCGCCCCTCGGTGACGGCGGGTCATTGGGCTCCGCCTACAGAGACTGGTGGGAATTCATTGCTCAGGGCGGTCTCTCTCCTGGTGAGCTGTCATGGCATCTTGGAATGGTACTGCTGGGTGATCCCACACTTATGCCCGCAATGCATATGCTTGGAATTGAAGATGAAGGCATCGATACCTGCCTTCCGGGGATTACATTCACTCGGAATCCCTGCCGCGGTGTACTGTCTGTTTCCTATCCCGCGGATCATGGAACTGTGGAGCTTTACGATACGTCGGGCAGGCTTGTTGCCACCGGGAGTCTCGAGGACAGGGATTGCACGATACGGGTTTCATCACTTAACACAGGCTGTTATATCGTCCGTATTAATACAGGCAGCAGCACGGCATCCGCTTCTGTGATAATTCTTAAATAGCTTCAGACTGAAGAAGGGGACATGTGCAAAACACATGTCCCCGAATAAGTCAGATTAGAGCTCAGCCCAGCTGCCGGGATCCTCGGGCAGTTTTTCCAGAATGTTTTCATTGATGATAAGACCGTATTTCTCCTCAAGCTCCCGAATAACCTCTACCGTGGCCTGTTCCTCAAGCTTGTTCCTTGTCATTACCCACAGCTCATCCTCGACCTCATCAAATGTAGCGTTCCGCAGGGGTACCACTTCAATCAGCCTGAACATGCACATCTGGGTTCCACCAACAAGTTCCAGAGGCCCCAGCCAGCTGCTGGTATCTGCGGGATCGATCAGGAAAACCTCATCACCATGAAATCCGGGAATCTCATTAACTTTCAGTGGCCTGGTTATCTGGGGCCGAGTTGAATCAGTGGCCAGGTATTCGAATCCAGGCATTCTGAGAATGAAATCATCCTTTTCATCCTGGGTCAGATGGTGATATATGATCATAGAATCCTTAGGTATAATGATGCCCTGTAAAACCCTCATTTCCGGAATAGTAAAGGGTTCTTCCAGGTTTTCAAACAAATTTTCCATGTCCGCCCGGGTAATTGTTACCGTTGACTGGATCCTGTCGTCGTAGAATGCCTCCGATGCCAGATCCATAAGGTATCTCTCCGACTCGGTTCGGAGCGAAGCAATTATTTCGGGAGATTCATTTTCAAGAACAGTACGCCCATAGAAATTGTAAATAATGAATTCAATGAAGTCATTGAGCCAAACTTGATCGGCAGGATTTATCGTATAACTTCTATCGTAGTACACGATCTCATTTCTCAGATCTTCAGCTGTAAGACAGACCAGATCTGACGAGATTATAACGGTCTCCCCGGCCAGCAATTCAGCCTCCTCTGCGTAGTAAAGCCTGAACTGCTCAAGGGCTGCTGAATCCACATTCAGGTTATAATCGGTTGGGAAGGACTGTTTAAAAGTATCCTCCTTCTCCTGGAATCTTCTGGTTGCTATTGCAGCCGCTGCACTTGACCGGACAGCAGCCGTATCTGAAAGAGCCTGAGCAATAAGCGAAGAGTCTGCTG
Source organism: Candidatus Aegiribacteria sp. (assembly GCA_030638185.1). GTDB lineage: Bacteria > Fermentibacterota > Fermentibacteria > Fermentibacterales > JCC-6 > Aegiribacteria. The sequence goes on along the minus strand of DAOWFD010000075.1, from coordinate 8,660 downwards.
TCATGATGGAATCAAGCCTTACCTCAGATCCACTCTCCGTGATTCCGACTTCACCGATGTTAAGGGTATCAAGAAACATGATCATATTAGCCGGGAGGAGCGGAAGATGGACAGGTCCGATCCTTTCCTCAGTATTGCTGCCCGGGTTCACCGTATACAGGACAGTTCTACCCAGATGGCTTAAGAAGAAATCTATCTCGTTATCACCGACGATTTCCAATTCCTTTTCGTAAAGGAATCTCCTTGCGGCCTCGCCCACTTTCACAGTAAGCCATGAGTTGCTGTATGAAACCAGGAGATCATCGTTCATGTATCCTGCCTCCTCCAGTTCGCGCTGCAGGAGGACTTTCTGGCTGTAAGTAACAATGTACTCACCGATGGTGTTGTCCTTTGAAGTGAACAGCTCTCTCTGTCTTTCGCCAAGCCGGTTCCAGGCCTCGCCGACATCACCAACTGAGATCGTGTCTTCCTCGACAACGATCAGCCATGTTGCCCTGTCGACACCGGTTCCTGAGCATCCACTCATAAGAGAAAGGATAATCAACGTAATAAGCACTGATGGACTAATGGACTTCAATATCTCCACCCTTCCTATATATCATTTTGTAACAGCCTGCAGACAGACTGGGTCAGAGGATTGTGTTCGGCACATATTCGCCAAATGATTCGCGAAGAACACCGCATATTTCACCCAGTGTAGCATAGGATCGCACGGCTTCCAGTATACAGGGCATGAGGTTCTCAGACGAATCTGCGGCCTTTCCAAGAGATCTCAGGCAATCAGCTACCGCATCGTTATCACGGCTTTTCCTGATGTCTCTGAGTTTTGCGACCTGGGTTTTCTCAACTGAGGGATCAACCCTGAGAAGTCCCTCTGGTGGCTGTTCTTTGATTTCAAAGCTGTTGATTCCGACGACTATCCGCTCGGAGTTCTCGATCTCCCGCTGGCAGCTGTAGGCAGCTTCCTGAATATGACGCTGGGGATATCCCTCCTCCACGGCCTGAACCATTCCACCGAGAGAATCGATTTTGCTTATATGATCTCTGGCTTCGGCTTCTATCCTGTCCGTCAATTCCTCTATGAAGTAACTGCCTGCCAGTGGATCAACGGTGTTCGTAACCCCCGATTCGTTAGCGACGATCTGCTGGGTTCTGAGAGCAATTCGTACAGCATGCTCCGATGGCAGCGCAAGGGCTTCGTCCCTGCTGTTTGTATGAAGGCTCTGGGTTCCCCCCATCACAGCCGCCAGTGTCTGAATAGCCACCCTGACGATATTGTTATCAGGCTGCTGGGCTGTCAGGGTGGAACCGCCGGTCTGAGCATGGAACCGGAGCATCATGCTCTTTGCTGATTTAGCACCGAATCTGCCTTTCATTATTTCTGCCCAGAGCCTTCTGGCAGCCCTGAACTTGGCGACTTCCTCCAGAAGATCATTATGAGCATTGAAGAAGAAGCTGAGCCTGGGTGCGAAATCATCAACCGCAAGCCCTGCCTTTATTGCTGCATCCACATATGCGATACCGTCTGCTATGGTAAAGGCAACCTCCTGTGAAGCGGTGCTTCCCGCCTCCCTGATATGGTAGCCTGAGATGCTGATAGTATTCCACTTTGGAACATTCCTAATGCAGAAACTGAAAATATCGGTGATCAGCCTCATAGAATGAGCAGGCGGGAATATGTAAGTTCCCCTTGCCATATACTCCTTGAGTATATCGTTCTGAATTGTACCTGTGAGCTTTTCCGGGGGAATGGACTGCTTTTCAGCCACGACGATGTACATTGCGAGTAGAACCGCCGCCGGTGAATTGATAGTCATGGATGTGGACACACTGTCCAGTGGAATATCGCTGAAGAGTATCTCCATATCGGCCAGACTGTCGATTGCCACACCCACTTTTCCCACTTCTCCAGCGCAAAGCGGGTGGTCAGAATCGTATCCTATCTGCGACGGCAGGTCAAAAGCTACTGAAAGTCCTGTCTGACCCTGTCCGAGCAGAAAGCGGTATCGTTTGTTGGATTCCTCGGCGCTTCCGAAACCGGCGTACTGACGCATGGTCCAGAATCGACCACGGTACATCGTCGGCTGAACCCCTCTCGTATAGGGATACTCACCTGGAAATCCCAGCTTCTCCAGATATTCATCTCCGGGGTTATCGGGGAAATAGACCCTTTCTACAGGATCTCCGGAGCCAGTCCTTAAAATTTCCTTCCTTTCGGGAAACTTCTCAAGTACAGGATCGAGGATATTCTTCTCCCAGGTCCTTTTTTCCTTTTCAAAACTACTTTCACTCATCAAGGAACCTATCTTTCGGGATTGTAGTCCTTTGCTGTTTCGGTGCCCAGAAGAACACGAAGAGCCCCGAGAGCCAGGGCCTCCATCTCCCTCTCACCTGGATACACAAGCACTTCAGCTATGAATTCCACACGTTTGGTTATCCAGCCGATGAAGGTCTTATCATAAGCAATACCGCCTGTTAATACTATTGCGTCGACATCTCCCTCGAACACTGTGGAAAGAGCACCTATCTCTTTGGATATCTGGTATGCCATGGCCCTGTAAACCATTTCATACCTGCTATTTCCCTTTTTAATTTCTTTTTCGACTACAATCATGTCGTTAGTTCCCAGGTAAGCCACTATCCCGCCTGCACCTTTGATCATACGTTTGATCTCAGTGTGTGTGCGCTTTCCGCTGAAGCAGAGTTTAACCAGGTCTCCGACAGGGAGGCTACCAGATCTTTCCGGTGTGAAGGGTCCGTCTCCGTCAAGAGCGTTATTAACGTCGATTACTCTGCCCTTCCTGTGTGCTCCAACCGAGATTCCTCCGCCAAGGTGAACCACTATCAGGTTCAGGTCGCTGTAATTTCTGCCCAGATCCGCAGCCGCCTTTCTTGCAACAGCTTTCTGATTCAGTGCATGAAAGATGGATCTTCTTGGTAGATCAGGATGACCCGAGAACCTGGCAAGAGGTTCCATCTCATCAACCACCACCGGGTCTACGATAAACGCGGGACACCTGGCAATAATTGAAAGTTCCCTTGCGATCGGAGCTCCGAGGTTCGAAACATGTTCACCCTGGACTCCTTTATGAAGATCCTCTATAAGCCTGTCATCTACGGAATAGGTTCCCCCTTCAACAGGATATACAACGCCACCACGGCCGACTATGGCGTCTAATGTTGAAATCGCGAAATCTGCCTTCTGGAGTTCATTCAGTATTACGGTTTCTCTGAAGTCGTACTGATCGAAGATATGACCATACCCCGACAGCTCATCATTCGAATGGGTAATCTTGATTGACCAGACTTCCCTTTCGTTCTCGAAAACAGATATCTTTGTTGAGGTGGAACCGGGGTTGATCGCTAGGATTCTGTAGGTATCTGACATTCTACTCCTATCTGAATATGCTTATATACTTCAGCAGAATACTAACTCACGGAAGCTGGATTGCCAAGAATATGAAAAATAACAATTCTGCGGTCATCGAAAAGCTGAAGCTTGTCCGGAAGCGTATGAACAGGCTAAGAGAAGGCTTTAGACTGGAGAAGGAGAGTGCCCTTGAGGATCCAGATATAATGGAGCTGGAGAAGCTCAGGGAACGTTCAAAATCCATCTATCAGATGGAGATGGTTGAATACTCAAGAGATATAAAAATGCTGAAGCGCAACATCAATTCAGATCAGTCGAAAATGGAGGAGGCTGAGGACCTGTCGGAGCTGTGTATGAAAGAAGCCGCAAGTCTTCTTGCACATTTTGTATCGGCACCCAACAGGCTGATACGTATTTATAAAGCAGAGGGTTTGAGTGAAAAAAGGAAAGGTGATAACTGCATCCGAATGAGCAGCGATTAAATATCATATTATCCTACAATTATTTACGAATTACAGATAAAAAACCTCCGTCCCTATTTGTTTCAGTATATTACCGCTTCCATACACGAAAGGATTTGAAGGGATTCCCATGAAGAGCATAAGTGATGAAGGACTGACAGGTCTCATACCGGCAGGCAAGCTGGAAAAAATGACCGGAGAGAGCGTAACTATTCACGGGATGGTTCAGAGGATACGCCGTCTGGGCTGGGGCGCGTTCATCATTCTTCGCCGTCATGACGGGCTTCTGCAGTGCGTAATGGGAAACGAAGGCAACGAAGACATTCTTGAAAAGCTGGACGTCGAACAGTCGGTAGAGATTACCGGAACCGTGAAGAAGGCGGGGATAAAGGATACTTCAATTCACCCCAATACAGTGGAACTGCATGTGAACTCCATAGAATTCATCTCCCTGCCCGCTGCGCAGCCTCCGGTGGATATGACAAAGAAAGTGCTGGATCTTCATATTGATACCAATCTTGATCTGAGACCCCTCAGTCTCAGACATCCTGTGGAACGGTCAAGGCTGAAAGTTGCTGAAACGTTTGCATCGGCATTCCGGAGTAGCCTGTCCGGGATGGGATTCACTGAGATTCGAACTCCGAAAATCTGCTCAGCGGGCGCTGAAGGCGGCGCGAACATCTTCAAGATCAAATACTTCGACCGGGAGGCGTTCCTCGCCCAGTCACCCCAGTTCTACAAGCAGATGGGAGTTGGGGTATTCGAAAGGGTGTTCGAGGTGGGTCCCGTGTTCAGGGCTGAGCCTCATCAGACATCCAGGCATATCAACGAGTACACATCCCTGGATTTCGAGATGGGATTCATAACCGGTTTCGAAGAGGTCATGGCTGTCGAAATAGCTGTTCTGAGAGACTGCATGGAAGCATTGAAGAGGGATTGTTCCGTTGAACTTGAAATGCTGGGGGCAGATCTCCCCGTGATACCTGCCGACGTTCCCTCGGTAACCCTTGAGCAGGCGCACAGGATCACACTGGAGATCAGCGGGAAGGATAACACCGCCGAACCGGACCTTGACCCTGAGGAAGAGAAAATACTCTGCGTCCATTCTCTGGAGAAATGGGATTCAGAATTCCTTTTCGTTACCCATTTCCCGACAGAGAAAAGACCTTTCTATACAATGGATGATCCTGAAAACCCCGGCACAACTCTCAGTTTTGACCTGTTATTCAGGGGTCTTGAAGTGACAACCGGCGGTCAGCGGATACATGATTACAATGCCCAGGTTGAAAAAATCAAAGCCTTCGGGCTCGATCCCGAAGCATTCGAGAGCTATCTACAGGCCCACAGGTACGGCCTTCCTCCCCACGGCGGCCTGGCAATCGGTCTTGAAAGGATGACTGCAAGAATCCTGGGAGTTGATAATATCCGGCTTACCACCATGTTTCCCAGAGATGTAAAAAGACTGACCCCATAACTTGCGGGGTCGTATCTTGAATTTTGGTGTTTTTCTCTCTATTGATTATTCTCAAGATTCTTTATGATCTTACTGATAGTACTGTAGTGCATTCCAGAATGCTTTGCAATCTCCTGCTGGCTATAACCATGTTTTGTATGAGCAGTATAGATAGCTCTATTACGACTGACTTTATCTAAAAAACTGGCAAAAAGATCCTCAAGTGAGGGGCGATTTAAGAATCTTTGGTTGCGGGGTTATCCACTCAGACTTTCCGCTGTCGCTGCAAACGCTTGTCTATCAGGTGGACTGAAAACCAAGGCTCTTGATGCAAATCCGGAATTCCATACTGATTCTGTACACTTGACAAACTACAGACTAAAATGATATTCATTTCTATTACTCTTTCAAAGGGAGGGAATATGAGACTGTATGTTTTTACTCTTGTTATCATCACGGCACTCGCTTTTGCCGTGGATCCCAGAGATTACGGTGCAACACAAAATCCAGCGCCCGGGCAGCCCGCGACCGATAACTACGTCATCAATGTTATCAACACGTTCGAGTGCCCGTACGCCAGCATGATTCTCGGTCTTGATTATGTATCAAACGGTGATTTTATTCTGTTCACGGACGACGAGTCAGGTGACGAGAATCTCTTCGTCTGCAATGCAGGCAACGGCACGTATGTCAACGCGATTGATATGCCTTGGACTACACCCTCTCCTTTCGGCATTGGCGACTTCTATCCCGCCGGATCACAACCTCACTGCAACGACTTCGGTGATGATCTCATTCGGTACGGCATTAACTTTACCGGTTCATACCCCAACGTGTATGACGAGAACGGCAGGGGCATGGACTGCGACGGCACTTACATCTGGGAAGCCTTCGGTCCAATGAGCGCAACGTACGGCGCCTGTCTCAGGATGTTCCCCGACGGTACAAGCGTTCAGGCGTGGAACCTTCCGGGCATAACCACTCAACTCAGTGGCCTGACTGTATACCCGATACCCGGAAAACAGGGAATCGCCGTAACAGCCTACGAATGGGGTTCCCCCAATCACTATATCTGGTTCTATGAGTTCAACGGAAGCACAATGAGTCAGCTTGGCTCGGCGGATCTTCCAAGTTGCCTTTTATCGTTTGGACTGGCCTATTCCGGAACCAGGGATACCTTTTTCTGGTCCTGGATGAACGCAAGCGGAATCTGTTTTATCTCCGAGCTCGAGATAACAGAGACATCACTCGAGGAAACCACCTGGGGCTCGATCAAGGCAAGCTTCTAGACTTTGTTCATGATTGAAGGCGGGGGCTCATCTCCCGCTTTTTTCTTTGTCCAACTGATTCTGAACCCAGTTAGACATTGTGGTCATGTTTCGATAACAGGGGGCACGGGGGAGAGAGAATCATCCTGTTCGTCGGGTTCGGTATCTGAGCGGTTCTCATCTGTATCCATGGAAAGCATCAGGTCCCTGTCCTTGAGACCTACGAATTTGCCGAAGGCCGATTTTTCAAGCAGGAGAAGCCTGGCAGCTTTCTCCACGACCTCAACTGCATCGCACGCTGAATCGATATCCTTTCCAAGACCGAGAATTCCATGCTTTCTCCAAATGACGCAGTCACTCTCGCGGAAAGCTCTTGCGGTTTCCTCGCCGAGTTCCCAGGTTCCGGGGGTCATGTAATCAAGAAATCGGACACCCCTGCTCATAAGAAGCGATACTTCAGGATGGGACCTGTTCACAGCATCTTCCAGCATTTCCGCAGGCAGGTCGCTTGAAGAGAGCGCGAGCATATGGGTGGAGTGGGTGTGGACCAGCGAGGCGGTTTCCCAGCCCCGGTTAGTGGCTTCCGCCAGGACCAGAAGATGTGTACTGAATTCGGTTGTGGGCTCCTTGCCGGACGCTAGCCGTATTACTTTCATTCCATCCGCTGAAATCCTTACGGGGATGATTTCGGTATCCAGTTCAAGCAGGAGCTTTCTGAACCTGCTTCCGGCGCAGGTAACCAGAAAAGTCCGACCCGCAAGTTCGAGTATGGGGGAGGGAAGGATGTCTGAAACGACATCCTCATCCCATAATGAACTGTCTGACCCCTCAGGCAGAAGGACGGAAATATTGCCCGCGTTTGCTTCGGCCCAGCCAGTTCTTGCAAGCTCGGCGGCGATACGACCTATGTCCTCCTTTGTCGACCTGATGAGGTCCATTCAATTCCTCTCAGAGAATATTGCCGGCAGCCTTTGAAATAATATCCAGCCCCATCAGGATCTCTTCGTCCGTGATGTTCAGCGGGGGTCTGAATCTGATGCTTTTCTCGCCGCATGGAAGAATAATGGCTCCGTTTTTCAATATTTCAGAAACCATACTGTTCCTGGTTTCTCCGTCGGGAAGATCAAACGCGCACATGAGGCCTTTACCCCTTATGTTGGAAATCTGCTCGGGGTATTTCTTCTGCAGATTCTGAAGACCACCAAGGATGGTTTCGCTCCGTGAACGAACATTCTCAAGAATGTTCTCCTTGACCATTATTTCAAGGTATTTGTTGCATCTTACCATATCCACAAGATTGCCACCCCAGGTTGAGTTCAGCCTGCTGGATTCATGGAATACGTTATTCTCGATACTGTCGATCCGCCTGTTTGAGGCGATGCCGCAGACCTGTGATTTCTTGCCGAAGCAGAAAATATCAGGTTCCACACCTAATGACTGCCATGCCCACCATTCGCCGGTGAGTCCCATACCGGTCTGGATCTCATCGTAGATCAGCAGGAATTCATGCTTGTCGGCCCTGTCGCGAAGCTGCTGAAGATATTCAGGCCTGAAGTGATTATCGCCGCCTTCTCCCTGGATGGGCTCGATGACCATGCATGCGATGTCATGACCATACTTGCTTATGGCATCGTCTATCTGGGCGAGTGATTTCTTTTCAGCCTCGATAACCGTATCCAGATTATCCTTAAGAGGGAATACAATTGCGGGGGGATCCACCCTGGGCCAGTCGAAGAGAGGGAAGTACATATACTTCCTGGGGTCAGCGGTATTTGTCATGGAAAGCGTATATCCGGATCTTCCGTGGAAGGCATGCCTGAAATGGATCACTTTCTTGCCGATCTCGCCTCTTCCGGTCTTGAGATTCTGCCTGACCTTCCAGTCGAAGGCTGCCTTCATGGCATTTTCCACTGCAAGGGCGCCGCCCGACACGAAGAAGAGGTAAGGATGGCTGTCGGGAATGACTGTATCAGCAAAAGCTTCCACAAATGAAGCAAGTTCTTCCGTGTAAAAATCGGAGTTGGAAGGTTTGTTGATCGCTACATCGGCAATATGGTTTCTGAATTCTTCCGTGCAGAGAGCTGGATGGTTCATCCCAAGAGGGGCCG
>DAOWFD010000049.1 GCA_030638185.1 Candidatus Aegiribacteria sp. | reverse complement strand
TCTAAACAGCTGTGGTGGATATCGTAATAAAACATATCGGCTATATCTACGTTGCACACCACCAGTTTCTGAAGCGCTCCCGTGTCATCCAGAACGGCGGTGAACGGCAATTCTGGACCCCATGCGTCTAAATTCCAGTCTTCGAGGACGATGGTCGTCGCTGTGGCACCTACGGCAACTATCAGGCCCGAAGAAGTCTCGATGGCATCGTAAATTGAGGCATTTCCGAGGGCATAGCCTGTAGTCTTCCATGAGGGATTGCCGGTATCACCATCCAGAAGACATACGAACCAGGCATTTGGGTCAGTATACACATTAAAAACGGTACCACAGGCAAGAATATCACCGCTGGACCCCGCCTGCCTCTCCGCTATTTCCAGTAAATGTGCAATTGGACATTACAACTGATCTACTGATATTAATTCCCCCGGCCGACAAGGAGGAAGTATTGCCTTCAAAACTGCATTCACTGATGTAGCAGTTGGAAACACTGAGAGATACACCTCCACCACTACCACCGTAATAAAGATACATTCCTCCTCCCCTTCAAGGCACTTCCATCTGATGGGACTTGAACCTGTCCAGGAACGGACCGTATTCTGCTTCTGGTGGTCTGACTCAGAATAAAAGGTAGCTTCCCAGGGAACTTAGTCTTGTCATAGGTATGCGACCTGTGTATTCTCAGTATGGTTCACTCTGAATACGGTTGGAAGCATCACCTCCGAAGGAATGATGGAGCGACATGTCATGATTATCTCCCTCAAACTCAGCGAACCAGTTCTGCATGCAACCTACACCCTATCCTGAGCTCAACAACGTCCTGGATGAACTAGTATCTGGGATCCGGCAGATACTGGGTAACAATTTCATCGGTGCTTACCTGCAGGGCTCATTCGCACTTGGGGATTTCGACGAGTATAGCGATGTTGATTTTATAGTCGCCCTCGAGGATGAGTTAACTTCGGAGCAGATCCATTCTCTGCAGGCATTGCATAGCTTGATTTTCCAGTTGGAATCGTACTGGGCTCAGCACCTTGAGGGATCCTACTTCCCCAGAAGTATCCTGAGGGAACCCATTACTCGCAGTAGCAAACTCTGGTATTTGGACAACGGTTCCAGATACCTTATCAGGTCGGATCACTGCAACACCATCCTTGTTCGATGGATCATCCGGGAGAAAGGCGTTGTCTTGGCAGGTCCTTCTCCCTTCTCGCTTGTGGATCCAATAAGCACTGATATGCTTCGGAGGGAGATATCAGGAGAGATCCTTATGTGGGGACAGTACATCCTTGACGATCCATCGCGATACGCCAATTGCTTCTACCAGCATTATATCGTCCTGAACTTCGCCCGGATGCTGCACGATCTTCACAAAGGTTATCCAGGATCAAAACGTGAGGGCGCTGAATGGGCCAGGTTAACGCTCGATCCCATGTGGTCGGATCTTATCGAAAGTACGTGGAAGGGAAGGCCGAAGCCCGAGGAGAAGATCAGGCAACCTGCAGACCCGGCGGCCTACGACAGAACACTTCAGTTCGTGCAATACATCATGAACCAGTGCAGGGCTTCTACAACAAGATGAAAATGATAGAATGCTCCATTTTTGAAATAGAAGCCTGTTTCTTTTTCAGAGTTTCAGCAAGCTGCGTTTGAGTCAGTGCTAAAGCCTTCCTGAGCTCCTGGCTACATCTTGAAAATCGTCAGGATTGAAGAAATTTGCATCCAACCCACCCGATGAGGAAGCTTCAAAAGCGATGATGTCCTGAACTGTCCCGGGCTTCATCAGGGCTCAGTGGGTGTAGTCGCGGAGACCTCGTTACTCCAGGCTTTCCCCCCATCGATATAACTCACCGTTAACAGAGCGTAATAGTAAGGAGTACTCCACTGTAAATCATCGTCAGTATGGGTTGTATCGTCCTGCTCGCTGATAATGACGATACAGGTGGCGATGGTACTATCAGTGGCAGTATCCTCGGTCAAGGATCTATAGACGATGTATCGATCGAATTGATCTACTTCCTCGGTTGATCTGGTCCATGTGAGAGAAATACTGTTCGTGGTATCCGCTTCGGCAGTCAATAAGGAAGGATAGGGGGTGTAGAGCGAGATCTGGGAAGGATCGCTACATGAAAGCACGAGGAAAACTACCACTGCCGCCGCCGGTGCTGCAAACCCTACTGCAAATTTCATAGAAACCCCTTTCATCAGAGTCTTGAATGTATATATATCCATGTAAGCTCTTATCTGTTCCAACCATGCAGAAGCTCATTAAAAGAACTTAACTCCCTTCTTACTGACCCCTCCGTGACAATATAGGTGAGACAATTCCCCTACCGGTAATTAGTGTAGAAGGGCGGGGAGGTTTTATAGATGAAAGTACTACAGTTCAAGAGAGAGCAGCCGGAAACGGAGGGAGCCCGTAGGGCGACCGAAGGTT
>DAOWFD010000203.1 GCA_030638185.1 Candidatus Aegiribacteria sp. | reverse complement strand
TACCCGCTTATTTTTCTGATGTTGCTGTATTCCTGTCTGTGAGTTCAGTTTAGTATAAAGGTGAGGTGGAGTCAAGAGGAAGGATATCGGTACACTCAATATAAAGCTAAAAGCTGGAGGAAGCTTATTATTAACGAGAAAAGCTTTCATATACTATTGTGGAGCAACCTGATAAAAGATTGTAACAAGTTGAAGTAGAAGACCACATTTATATTGAACTCCCTGTATGGAAGCTTCTCCTGTCGAGATACTGTACCAATGAATCAGGAGCAGTTTACTTGTCAGCAAGTCGTTTGTTACTTCTATCTACTCCATTCGGTGACTTGCAATACTTTGGGAATTAACGATATTCTTTAAGAAGTGCCTTTCATCTACTGAGTAGTTATTACTATTGCATGTTTATTAATTGCATATATAATAACAACATGCTGGCTTTCATAAGCAAGGTACCTCACCAAATCTAGTAAGATTTAGGTCTATTAATAATTCTCCAGACTTTCTATATTGGGAGAAGTAATGCTTTTTAATAACGGAAACATCGAATCCGTTCAGCTGAAATCACTGCTAAGGATTACACGGGCCATCAGCCATGTAAGAGACCTCCATTCCCTTATCACTCTTCTCGCTTCTGAGACAAGCAAGGTTCTCGATGTCGAGAGATCAACGGTATTCCTGTACAGTAGCAAAACCGACGAATTGTGGTCATACGTCGCAGAGGGCGAATCAGAGGAAATACGCTTCAGCGCCAGCCGGGGAATAGCCGGTTCGGTTTTCCGGAACGAGAAGACGCTTTTACTGCACGATGTCTCCAAAGACCAGAGATTCAATAAAACCATCGATAAGACAACAGGTTTCATTACAAGGAACATGTTAACAGCGCCCATAATCAACTCATCCGGGGTCTGCATAGGCGTATTCCAGGTCATCAACAAGAAGGAAGATAATTTTACCGCGAAGGATGCGGAGTTTCTGGAGATAGTATCCTCGGAAACTGCCGTAACCATAGAGAATGTCAGACTTCTTGAAAGCCGCAAACGGATGTTCGAGAGCCTTATCAAAGCTCTTACCGTCTCAATTGAGGCAAGGGATCCACTCACCGCCGGGCACAGCTTTGACGTTACTTTTCTATCCGGTAAGATAGCTGAATACATGAACATCGACAGCGATACACGGGAAACGATCTATTACGCGGCCCTCCTGCATGACTACGGCAAGATTGCCGTTCCCGACAGTATTCTCAAGAAACCGGGAACACTGTCTGACGACGAGACAGCCATACTCAGAAAACATGTTCAGCACACCAAGATCATCCTTTCTTCAATAGAATTCGAGGGAAAGCTCGATCAGGTTCCAGTATTCGCGTCCCAGCACCACGAAAGGGTTGACGGAAAAGGATATCCTGACGGTCTGAAGGGTGATGAGATATCAATCGGAGGCAAGATAATTGCAGTGGCCGATGTATTCGAGGCACTTACAGCGAAGAGACACTACCGGGAGCCCTATTCCATGAAGAAAACACTTAACCTCTTAATCAGTGGAATCGACACTCAATTTGACAGGAAAGCCGTTCTTGCGCTGAGGGATTACTTCATTGATATCGGAAAGGTGAAGTGGGAGGAAGTACCCATTGACTGATACAGTCAGCATTCAGCCCTATATTTCTCCTGCTGGAGTTTTCGTTACGAAAAAATCCCATGTTCACTGAAGGTTTCTCACCCGGCAGCAGGCTGATGCGAACTCTCAAGGTTGCTTTTATCGGTATACTTGTAACGATTTCTTTATGGGGTATTTCAAGGCTTGAATTCTTCGAGAACTTTGAACGCAGCACGCTTGATCTGCGTTTCAGGCTGTCCCCAACACCGAACGATGCCGACAGCAGCATAATCCTTGTGCTGCTTGACGGGGGCTCCATGGACCGTCTGCCGTGGCCCGTGCCGAGACAGCTCTATTCCGATGTCCTCGGTCTGCTTCATGGCTGGGGAACCAGGGCTGTTGCATTCGATATTCTTTTTGATCTTTCATCCGTTTATTCAGCTGTCGAGGACAGCATCTTCGGGAGAGTTGCATCCGTTGGAAGTACAGTTTTCGTAATGGCTCTGCTGCAGCGTGAGGGATCCGAGATACCGGAAAACGCCATTATCGATATTTCCATCGACTCAGCTGAACTTGACTCCGCCTGGTACTGCACGCCGCCCGAGCGGATGATAGCCAGAGGTGCCGAAATACTCGGAAGCACCAGCGACAGGCAGGATCCCGACGGCGTTTTCAGAAGCATCCGACTCCTGACAGCTACACCAGAGGGAATTGCCCCCTCGCTACCCGTTGCACTCGCCTGGCTTGCCCTTGAATGTCCCGATATCTCCGTAAGTGACGATAGGTTTAGTATTGGCGACATCACATTGCGTACTTTTGGCAATTGCAGGCTGCAGCTTAAGTTTCACGGCACAACGGGAACTTATACCAGCGTTCCCCTCGCCGATCTCACCGCCGCTCTGAACGCACGTGCCACCGGACAGCCATGCCCTGTTGATACAACAATATTCAACGGAGCCATCGTTCTTTTCGGTTACGCCGCACCGGCTCTCTATGATCTTAAACCAACACCCTATTCACCCCAGTGCCCTGGTGTTGAGGTTCTGGCCACTGCTGTTGACAACATCTTGAATGAAAACTACATAAGAAGGTACCCATCCTGGGTATCATTGATGATTGCCCTGGTAGTATCCCTTCTCTCAGCCTTCTTTCTCTCTGCGGTCAAACGAATACCCCTGGGGGCACTTCTCGCGGCTCTGCCGACTTTATTGCTTCTCGCAGCTTCCCTCTTACTTTTCCGTTGCGGGATATGGCTTGAGACCGTATGGCCTGCTACTTCAGGGATACTGACCATACTCGCGGGAGGTATTTTTCTCTTCAGCTCTGAGAACCGGAGAAAGCAGGAAATCCGAAACGCCTTTTCCCAGTACCTGTCACCTGACGTTGTAGCGCAGGTAACAGAGCATCCCGAAACTCTGGTTCTTGGAGGCGATAAGAGAAATATGACCGTCTTCTTCTCCGATATCTGGGGTTTCACAGGCATTTCGGAAAAGCTTTCACCTGAAGAACTCGTATCACTGATCAATCGTTACCTCACAACCATGACAGATATTATCCTCGAAACAGGTGGAACTGTTGATAAGTTCGAAGGTGATGCCATCATCGCCTTCTGGGGAGCTCCTCTGCGGCTGGACGATCACGCTCTGCGGGCATGCTCCGCTGCCCTCAGGTGCCATGAAGCCCATGCAGACATGAACAATCAGCTGGTGCAGGAGGGATATTCCGAGTTATTCACAAGAATAGGCCTTTCAACCGGTGATATGGTTGTAGGTAATATGGGCTCATCAAGGCGATTCGACTACACTGTAATGGGAAGCACAGTTAATCTGGGTGCCAGGCTTGAGGGCGCAAACAAGGTTTACGGCACTTCCATTATGGTCCAGGAAGACACCTTCAGAAATGCCCGTAATGAATTCATTTTCCGTGAACTGGATACAATACGGGTCATCGGCCAGCAGGAACCCGTAACCGTATACGAGCTTAAATGTCGGCGTCATGAAATAACTGAAGAACTTGAATCCGCTCTAAGGGATTATTCAGAAGCCCTGATCCTCTACAGGAAAGGTGATTTTATGGACGCAGAGCGCATTTTCTCCTCCACCGGAGATACAACATCCCTGATTATGGCACAAAGATGCAGAAAAATGGCTGAGGAATACTCTGATGACACGGGAAAATGGGATGGAGTTTTCAACCTCTCATCCAAATGATCACCATATTACCGTGATCCCGGCTCCTCCAGCAGTGTTCGTATAATCCTTTTCGATATCACTCGAATAACTGATGTATTCTCCGGTTAGATTCGCAGTAAGAAAATCGCAGATCGGAAACCCCCCGTTCAGCACAACTCCCCTCTTCTTCTCATCATCTCCTGTTGTGTAATAACCACCGAGAGTCATGGATAGAGAATGTGAAGGGAACCAGGTACCTCTCAGGTCGCCCGTATATGTCCAGGCAGGAGAGCTTCCTGTTCTTGTTCGTCTTGTGGAAATGCAGCCGGTTATCACCAGTGGAAAATCCGGTGAAACCGTCTCTCTCAGTACTACACTCGTAGAGCTGTAATCACTGCTTCCGCTTCCAACCGAATTGTCATGAATACTGACAGCCACTTGTGAATTCACATCCAGATCAGCAATGTCTGTTCGATAGTTCGCTGAGATGGAGATCATTGAGGTTTCGAATCTGGTTCTGGAACTGTCCTGCAGCTCAGTATAGGACGGGGAATAACTTATATTAATTCTTGGAAAATCCCTGAAAGCAATTCCGAACCGTGCGCCGTAAGTATTCCCTGTGGTGGTAGTGGATTTCATATCCATAAGGTTATCCGATTCCCACCTGTACCACAATCCTGCGGATATCTGCCTGTTAATGAAATATCTGTCCGCACTGGTCTCAATTGATATTTCATCGCTTCTTAGGTAAGGTGACCCCATGCTTTTAAAACCGGGGTCCACGCGTTTGAATGATGCCGACAGCATATTTTCAGAAAACCTCACTGAAGAGGAAAGATCAAGAGCCCATCCGATGCCCGAGCTGATGTTAGCCCCTGAGAGATCCAGCAGCCATTGAGGAACCTCGTCAGATTCAATTCCAGGGCTCCTGATGTCCCTCGTAAACATCGATCCCGCTATTTCCCCGTCAATACGGAACCCGCCGTCAAACATGACTGAACCGTAATCAAGGGATGCCACCCAGTTTTCAGATGGGGTAATTCTGAAAGTGCTGTCTTCAATGATCGAGCCGTTCTCATCCTTTCCGTACAATATGCAAAGGTGAAGATGGCTGTCGAAAGGAGATCCCAGACCTGTCTGTACAGCGTACAGGTT
>DAOWFD010000016.1 GCA_030638185.1 Candidatus Aegiribacteria sp. | reverse complement strand
GACATATTTTAAGAATTCCCTAGACCATAAGGAAAAGGCGTGAAGCAACACCTGGGTCGAAAGCCGGATTCACGCGACGGCTTACAGCCGCGCGTGATCCGCGAAACGTTATGCGAAGGGAAAAATGCAGGAAAGGCCAATATAATGGATTCGCATCTGCTAATACCCGGGGAACTTGTAGGAGAAGTAAGCACAATCGGTGGGTTCTCCCTCTCCCCCGACGGATCGCTAGTAACGTTCTCCAGGCAGACAACCGGTGATTCGCAGATCTATATCTCACCTTTCAATGATTTCAAGCCTGAAATATTAACCAGCGGTAACGGTTTTAAATACTCGCCGCGCTGGTCTCCTGATGGCCAGGAGATCGCCTATCTGCAGTACAGGGATGGTGATGGGTGTTACAACATCTACATCATCAGCCCCAGTGGCGGATCATGTCGAAAGGTCACTGATCTTCCCAAAGGTGCTTTTCGTGGCCTGGAATGGTCACCGGATGGTCGTCATCTCGCATTTTCTTCGAACTGTAGAAATTCTTTCAACATTTACACGGTCCAGGCTGATGGAAGTGATTTGCTTCGACTGACTTCCGGTTCGGAAACGGATTTATCTCCCCAGTGGTCACCCGATGGTGATCACCTGCTCTTTGTCTCTTTTGCTTACAATAATCCACGTTGCTCAGAGATACGGATGATCAACCGGGATGGTTCCGGCCTCAGATCCATAGGGCCCTCAGGGGGGATAAGCACAGGTGGCTGCTGGTCCCCGGATGGAACCAGGATCGCTTTTACTTCTGACGCGACTGGTGACTTCAACATCGGAATTGTAGATGTGAAGACAGGGGAATTGAGCTGGGTAACTAGAGAAGACAACGGAGTCTGGGCTTCAGCCTGGTCGCCGGATGGAAAATCGATGGCGTGCCAGATGAACAGGAACGGTAGCTACCAAATTATCATCATCGATCTGGAAACCGGACGGACCAGGATGGTTGGCCCACGGGAGGGACTGAGTTCTTCTGTGAAGTTTACACCCGATGGAGCTGCCATCGTCTTCACCCATGAAGGACCCCGGAACCCTGATGAACTCTGTCACCTCAGCCTCGAAAGTAGTGAGCTGAGTCTGCTGACGAACGGCTTACCGGACACTATAGACAGACAGAGATTAGTGGCTCCGGAGGAAATAAGCTATTCCTCCTTCGATGGGTTGGAGATCCCCTCCCTGATCTTCAGGCCTTTCAATACCGATAGCGATGTGTTGCCCCCAGCAGTTGTTTGGGTCCATGGTGGGCCCAACTACCAGTTCTTCAACAAATGGAACCCATCCGTTCAGCTCCTGGTCAGTCATGGCTATCTGGTAATGGCTCCGGATTTCCGTGGAAGCATGGGATATGGAAGGAAATACCGCGATCTGAGTATCGGTGACTGGGGAGGCGGAGATTTGAAGGATGTAATCGCAGCGGCTGATTACCTCGAGTCCACCGGACAGGCTGACGGAAGCCGTATTGCGCTCTGGGGCGGCAGCTATGGAGGATACCTGATGCTTATGGCATTAGCCAAGGCACCGGACCGATGGGCAGCCTGTGTAAATTTCTTTGGATTCGTCGACTTGGAAACATTCTATCGGAGTTCTCAGGGTATTCTGAAATATGTGAAGGGACAGATCGGCACTCCGGAAGAGAACCACGTGTTCTACCATGAGCGTTCTCCCATTACGCATTGCGAAAAAATAACTGCACCTCTTCTATTCTTTCAGGGAGCAGATGATACACGTGTTCCTCTCAGTCAGGCAAAGCAGCTGATGAGCGTACTGGAAAGTCACAACAAGCTCTGCGAGCTGATAGTATACGAGGGAGAGGGGCATGGTTTCCAGAAGAGAGACAATCAGATAGACTCTTTAAGGAGGGGAGTTGATTTTCTCAACAGGCATGTTGCTAAACTGTAATTGTGAAATTATCAATTACTGTACACAAGATTAAGTGAAGAGAAACGAAGTGCAAAACAATCAAACGCAGTAGAGCCCTCCGTGACAATATAGGTGAGACAATTCCCCTACCGGTAATTAGTGTAGAAGGGCGGGGAGGTTTTATAGATGAAAGTACTACAGTTCAAGAGAGAGCAGCCGGAAACGGAGGGAGCCCGTAGGGCGACCGAAGGTTCCGGCTGCTCAGAACGTTCAAAGATTCCAGATCCCGAGGTTTCTGAAAGAGCAAGACGTCGTCGATTCACCGCCGAGTACAAGATTCGCATTCTCCGGGAAGTCGATGCCTGCAGGGGTGACGGAGATATAGGAGCCCTTCTCAGAAGAGAGGGACTTTACTCTTCGAACCTGACTGCCTGGCGCCGTCAGCGAGATGCAATAGCCCAAGAGGGTTTAACAGCCCGTAAACGCGGACGAAAGGCAAAGCAGATTGATCCCCGGATCAAAGAGCTTGAGCGGGAGAATGCTCTACTTAAGCGCAGGCTGAAAAAGGCTGAGATAATTCTCGACTTCCAAAAAAAAGCCTCGGAGCTGTTGGGGATATCTCTGGAGAACCCCTACAGCGAAGAGAACGATTGATGGAAGCAACCGTAGAACTCGCTGATAGTGTAGGCATAGCCCCCGCATGTGAGGCTCTTGCAGTGTCACGATCTACGTTCTACAGGCATAGCAATCCCAGGGATACAGTTGATCCTGTACGTTCCAGATCTCATCGCAGGCTGAGCGAAGCGGAACGACAGCGGGTTCTCGACGTTCTCCACTCCGATCGTTTTGCTGATAAATCACCTGCTCAGGTGTATGCCATACTGCTTGATGAAGGTATCTACTACTGCTCGATAAGAACCATGTATCGCATTCTGGAGGCTCATGGAGAGGTTAGGGAACGCAGGAATCAACTCCGCCACCCGAACTACAAGAAGCCGGAATTGCTTGCTGTATCGCCCAATGAAGTCTGGTCGTGGGATATCACGAAATTACGTGGTCCGGTCAAATGGACTTACTT
>DAOWFD010000025.1 GCA_030638185.1 Candidatus Aegiribacteria sp. | reverse complement strand
CGGTCTCTTCCTGGCGGGATTCGGGCTGAAAGCAGCCGTGGTTCCGTTCCATGCCTGGCTTCCCGATGCTCATCCCTCAGCTCCGGCTCCGATTTCAGCAATGCTGTCCGGTGTACTTATCAAAGCTCTGGGAGTATATGCCATAGCCAGGATATTCTTCACCATCTTCGGATTTCCCCATCAGATCTCGATCATACTGATGACTCTGGGGGCCATGTCCATGGGCGTGGGCGCCCTTGTGGCCCTGAGACAGTGGGATATGAAAAGGCTGCTTGCCTACAGCTCCATAAGCCAGGTAGGCTACATAATGCTGGGTCTGGGTATCGGTACTCCTCTGGGAGTAATGGGAGCCCTCTTCCATATGTTCAACCATTCCATATTCAAATCTCTTTTATTCCTTGATTCCGGAGCTGTTGAATACACTGCTGGAACCAGGGATTTGAAGGAAATGGGCGGACTTTCCAGAAAACTTCCGGTAACAAGCGGTTCCACACTTGCAGGAGCCATGTCACTTGCCGGTATTCCTCCATTCGCGGGTTTCTGGAGCAAACTGATTATTATTATCGCTGCCGTAGAGGCGAATCACATGAAACTTGCCGCCTGGGCTGTCCTCATGAGCATTGTAACGATTGCCTACATTCTAAAGGTAACAAGATTCGCATTCCTTGGCGATGTCAGAGATAAATTCATGAATATCAAAGAGGTACCCATTTTCATGCGGATATCATTGATAGTACTTGCTCTGGTCTGCATATTCGGCGGGTTACTCCTCATTCCCGAAGTGAGGGATAACTTCCTTTCACCTGCGGTCAGGGTGCTGATTTCCGGAATGGGCAGGGTGTAGATCATGAAGAGTAGAATCCTGATGTTCATATTCGCTTTTCTAGTATGGTGCATTCTCTGCTGGGTGCCGGATACGCAGCATCTGATTGCCGGAGCAGTGGTGGCACTGATAGTAGCTGCCGTTATGGGTTCGATGTTCGTCACCAGGCCGCATATGCTTTTCAATCCCATCAGGGTTTTCTATTTCATGTTCTGGTACATTCCCGTCTTTATCTGGGAGCTTATCAAGGCCAATTTTGATGTTGCGTACCGTGTGATCCATCCGTCGATGCCCATAAAGCCCGGCATTGTAAGGCTCAAGACTGAACTCAAATCCGACACGGGTCTCACCTTCCTGTCGAATTCCATAACACTGACCCCTGGCACCCTTACGGTTGATATAAACAAGGATGACGGCATTCTGTACATACATTGGATCAATGTTGTGGGCTCGGACCCCGAGACAACGTTCCGGGAGATCGGCAGTAGATTCGAACCGATGTTAAAGAGGATTTTCGAAGAAGATGTGGTAGAATAATGAAGTTAGTGAGATGGATTACAGGCACAGTAGTACTGCTGGTGATTACTATCCTTATTATCGTGCTTCCATTCAGAAGTGTATTTTTCGCGCAGGACACCGGGCATATTGGCTTTATAGGCAGGGTGGTGTACATATTGATACTATCCTCGCTGATGATCCTGTTCAGGGTTCTAAAGGGGCCTACAGCTGCAGACAGGATAGTTGCCATTGACATTTTCGGCATACTGATCGTCGGTCTCTGCGCGGTACTCAGCATAGCAACAGGCCGTTCATGGTACATTGACATCGGTATCGCATGGGGGCTTCAGAGTTTCATCGGCACACTGGCTCTTGCCAAGTATCTGGAGGGAAGAAGCTTCGATGATTGATATAATTGGAATGGTATTCATTGGAACAGGACTGGCATTTGATGTCCTTGGCTGCGTGGGTCTTATAAGACTTCCGGATGTCTACAACAGGTTGCAGGCCGCTACAAAATGCGTAACGCTGGGAACATGCAGCATTCTTTTCGGAACGTTCCTGATGTCCGGCGGGTTTACACCCACAGGTTTCAAAGCCCTTATAGCAATAGTATTCGTTGTTCTTGCATCACCAGTGGCTGCACACGCTGTATCACGCGGAGCGCATAGAGCCGGTATCAAGCTCTGGGACAAGAGCGTAGTGGACAGTTATGCGGAGGACAAAGAAGGAGAAGCCTAGTGTGTCCTGGCACTAGAATAATGGGTTGCGCAGGCGATACGTTACGGATGGGAATATGAAATATCCAAAGCTCAGAGAACTTACAGAAGCAGTCAAAGCGGTTATCAAGGGACCCTACACATCGAAGTTTCCGACAGAACCTTACATACCTCATCCCAATTTCAGGGGACAGCCGGTTTTCGACCAGGACAGGTGTCTCGGATGCCTGGCCTGTGAAGAATGTTGCCCTTCCGCTGCCATATCACACGAAGACATTCTTGAAGGCTCCGGGGCTCCGAAAAGAGTGATGATCCACCATACGGATGACTGCATTTACTGCGGAGTCTGCGTTGATGCCTGCATAAGAGAGACCGGTGATACCGGAATAGTACAGACCAACGACTGGAACCTCTCCTACTTCGACCGCAGTAAGGCTTTCGAAACAATAGAGAAGGAACTGCAGCTCTGCGAGGTGTGCGGCGTTGTAATCGGCACGAAGGACCATCTGGTCTGGATCGCTGAAAAACTGGGCGAGCTCTCCTTCTCAAATCCCACCCTTTACCTTACAAGGCTCAGAGAACTCGGCCTTGCCGATGACAACATAAAGGCTGTACTGGAGGACAAGGGCCGTTCCGACAGGGTGAAGATCCTCTGCGCCGAATGCAGGCGTAAAACCACCTTCTACGAGTAGGGGTCGGGCCTCCAATCTTAGCATTAGTTATTTGCGGGGTAGAGTCTTGCATCTTACCATTCGTTACTATTGTATCAGATTAATGTTAAAATGAAATACCCGACCCCATATATCGATATAAAGAATATGTTAAAAGTAAAGACCCGGCCCCATATATGATAAATAATCAGTTGCAGATACTTAAAGATAGACTGACTTCTGTTTTAAAGGGCAAAGTAGTTTACCTGGGTATCGGCAATATCCTGAGGGGGGATGACGGCATCGGCCCAGAGCTGATGGCCAGTCTGTCCGAGAAGGGTTTCTGCACGGTGGATGCGGGAACGGTTCCGGAGAATCATCTACGTCCGGTCGCCAGGCTTAATCCTGATACGGTAGTTATCGTTGATGCGGTCCATCTGGAGAGGGAGCCCGGGGCTGTTGAACTGCTTGACAGAAGCGAAATAACAGTAAGTAATGGCTTCACAACCCATTCACTTTCACCGGTACTGGTCATGGAAAGGCTGGAGGAGGAGACGGGAGCCAGGGTTGTCATGCTTGCCATTCAACCCGGGACCATTGAATTCGGTGCACCCCTTTCTCCTGCAGTAGCTCGTCTGCTTTCGACACTGCCCGATCTGCTAACTCTGGAGTAGTACACTTCACGACTTTTGCTGTGCAAAGGTCAGCTCTTCATGGATTGGAATCATGTGAGTGTTGAAATTTCAGGTTCGAGACAGAAGTCGGGAAGTTCCTCCAGGGGAATTGTAGTCGTACTTCTGGCAATTGCCGTTGTTGTTTCCGTATTCCTTCTGATCAACAGTTTTGGAGTTCAACTGGTTGATGATGGCTATTACTATCTGGAAATCGCTCGAAATATCTCCTGTGGCAACGGTTTTACCTTTGATGGATTGAATCGAACGAACGGTTTTCATCCATTATGGCAGGTTATGCTTGTCCCAGTGTTCCTGTTGACTCAGAGCAGAGTTCTTGCTGCTCAGGCTGTAACCATGCTGCAGACGCTGCTTTTTGCAGCAAGTGGTTTTGTGCTTTACAGGATCCTGCTTGAGAATACGAAGAAAATCCACATTTCAATTGCAGGCGCTGCCTTCTGGCTTTTTAATTTCTGGTTCTGGAGCAAGGGAGCCCTGTCCGGAATGGAGACTGGACTACTGATCTTATGTTACGGGATAAGTCTTCTTCTCTTTTCCCGTTCACTTCGTGGATTGTGCAGCACGTGGCTGCTTTCCATTTCTCTTATCGCAACCTGCATGGCCAGGCTTGATTCGCTTGCTCTGGTCGCTGGAGTATATCTTATCTTCCTTTTTCTCAGAAGGTACCGTGACGCCTCTCGCGCAGGGCTTCCGGTGATGATATATCTAATACTCTATATGATAATCAACAAACTGGTCTTCGGGGGAATGTTTCCCGTTTCAGGATACATTAAATCCGCTACAGGCAGTGAATTTCTAAGACAGTTGTTTGCAGCTGGAGATACTAGGTTCTTTCAGCATGGAATAACGAATTTCATCAGTTTTGCCACACTTGGAGGACGTCTTCCTCTTTTAGTAGCGTTTGCAGCTATTGGAGGAACTCTCTGGACAGTAGTGTGGTTTCTCAGAACCGCAGATACTCCGATAAGAGAACTGATGGCGGTTTGCTGTAGTTACATAGTTTGTCTTCTGATCTATTACTCCTTCATGTACGATTCACTTCTGGATGTCTATACCTATTACTGGTTCCCGGTAATTTTCGGAGTAATGATTGCATTTGTTCTTCTACTATCACGAATGAGACACAGGTTGCTCAGACAGGGTTTTACATGGGTTCTTCTCGCTGGACTTGTCGTTTTCAATATTGTGTATGCCCGTGATCGTCTGCGGGGGTATTCATGTGCGATTCCTGATTCCGGCAGACCTGAGCGGAATGCTGTGATTTTCCTGAACACACTTGATGATGGGACGGTGATCGGATCATGGGATGCCGGATATGTCGGATATTACTGCAGACATCGGGTTATTAATCTGGATGGTCTTGTCAACAGCTACGAGTATCAGGCGATTCTACATGATCAGGGACTTGAAAAGTACCTTGATAT
>DAOWFD010000378.1 GCA_030638185.1 Candidatus Aegiribacteria sp. | reverse complement strand
ATGAGAGGCTTACTCTAGCCAGGTATGCAAGACCTGCAAGCTGATCCCATCCAAGATCGGTCTTCTCTCCATCGATCAGCACAATTTCATCTATCATTTCTACCCTGCAGTCCGCAGGTGCGCCAAGGTGTATTCCGGCAAAGGTCAGAAGACGCTTGAGAATGTTACCGCAGGCTATTCTTACAGCGTTTCCGTTCATGTCCGCAGCTGAACTCGCGGCAGTGGGTGATGTGTTGGCTGCCCTGGTGGTGTTAGTGGTCTCCACCTTGATCCTGCAGAGGTCAATTCCGAAGGTTCTTGCCGCGACCTGGGTAATTTTAGTATTGACTCCCTGTCCCATTTCAACAGCTCCGGTGCTGATTCCCACACTTCCATCGGTATACACGTGAACGAGAGCATTGGCCTGATTCATCGATATATTGGTGAAAGAAATCCCGAAACAGACCGGCATGAATGAAATACCTTTCTTTAACATCACATTGCTGTTGTTGAATTCCCTGATTCTTTTCCCGTTGTTTCCCGCCCGGTACATACCGAGGGCTTTCTTCCAGGATCGTCTTATCTCATTTCCCTCGAATGCCATACCGAAGGGGAATCTGTCACCCTTTTTCAGAAGATTCCTTTCCTGTATCTCATGGGGGCTGATTCCCATTTTTCGAGAAGCACAATAGATTGCCGATTCTAAAACGTACATGGCCTGTGGCGCCCCGAAGCCCCTGAAAGCCGTGTTGGGCGGGAGATTGGTTCTGCAGCATATACCGGTAGCTTTTACGTTGGGAATGAAATAGGCGTTTGTTGAATGAAACAGTGTTCGTTCAAGGATCGCTGTTGAAAGGTCGGATGCGGCTCCTCCATTCTGATAGTAGGTAACCTCCCACGCCATCATGGTGCCGTCTTTTTTCAGACCCAGCCTGAAATCGGAACTGTAGGGATGCCTCTTCCCGGTCCATGTCATATCTTCATTCCGATTAAGTACCAGTTTTACCGGTCTACCGGTCAGCTGCACACCCAGTGCCGCCATTACCGCCCATGGCGTTGCCTGATCCTCCTTGCCTCCGAAAGCTCCCCCCAGCCTGCCAACATCGACTTCTATCCTGTGCATGGGTACACTCAGAACTCTGGCAGCGATCTTCTGTACGAAAGTAGGGCCCTGGGTCCCCGAGGTTATCCTTATGCAGCCGTTTTCCATTGGAACGGCAAAGGCCCCCTGTGTTTCAAGGTACAGATGTTCCTGCCCTCCTGAATCGGCCCGTCCCTGAACGATGCAGTCGCATCTGTCCCAGGCATCGGAGATGCTCCCCATAGAGAAAGTTCTCGGGGGTGCGATAAGCATTCCCTTTTTGAAGGGTACCCTCGGGTCCACGACCGATGACATTTTTTTTATTTCCAGTCTGATTGCCTTTACTGCCCGTCTGGCCTTCTCCGGTGAGTCCGCCAGTACGACTGCAACGGGCTCTCCGATGAAATGAACTTCCTTCTCCGCAAGAAGTGGTTCGTCCATGATGATGTTGCCTATCTGGTTTTCTCCAGGGATGTCTTTCGCTGTAATGACTACTTCAACTCCCGGTATCGATAATGCTTTACCGGTTTCCAGTTTCTGTATCTCACCATGTGAAACGGGAGAAACAAGCACCGCAGCATGAAGCAAATCTCTCTGCAGCTTGAAATCGTCTATGAACAGGGAACTGCCCTTTACATGTAGAAGGGCGTCCTGATGTTTCACAGCAGTTCCTCCACATTGATCCATTGCGGGAAAAGTTCAACAAAATGGGCTGCTATGAGTTTTCCCAGAAGCAGCTTCTTATACTCAGCTGAACCTCGTACATCATCGATCGGGGTTACTTCGCTGCGGGCAGTCCGGGCAGCGAGGGAAGCTGTATCCGTGGAAACCTTCATGCCACTCAAAACAGCTGAAGTTCTTTCCAGATAGAGGGGAATCGGCGCAACACCTCCCGCGGAGATATCAGCCTTTTCTATTCTACCACCTCTCACGGTGAACGCGGCAGCTGTATTAACGGAGGCTATATCAAGATGTTTCCTCATAGCGACTTTTTCGAAATTAATACAGGTCGCTGAATCGAGTACGGCGTACTCGAGGCTTTCAAGCAATTCACCGGGAGAGAGGTCAAGTACTTTATACCCCCGGAGAAAATCCTTCAGCTGTACTTCCCTGTAATCGGAACCCCTGGTTATTCTCAGCTTCGCATCCAGGGCAAGGAAGATAATCGTGAGATCACCTATAGGAGATGCATTTACGATGTTACCCCCCACCGTGGCCCTGTTACGGACCTGGACAGAGGCGACAAGTTCAAGGGATTGCTCGAAATTACCCAGGTTACTGAATATCCCTGAATCGATGATATCCCGTACGGTTGCCCCGGCTCCGATAAGAATTTTGTTCTCCAGGACGTTTATTCCGTTGATTCCCGTTTCCCGGGAGAGAAATCTCAGCCCGGCATTCCTGAGTTCTTCAGCTTCGACGGCGAAGAGATCGGTTCCACCGGCTACCGTTACGGCATGTCCTGAAACATTCGCATCGAATCCGTCGGTGGCATCCATGGCCTGAAGCATTGCTGCAATCCCGAGGAAATAAGAGGGCAGTATCTCTTTTTCTACAAGCCATTCAAGATGTTCCCTTGAAGAGCAGCATTCGGCAGGAGAATGCCCGATTCTTCCGGATACTGTTTCCGCGGCTTTCTTTATGGATACGTAACCTGTACATCTACAGATGTTCCCTGCGAGAGAGCCCGTCGCTCCGATATCGTCAGGATCGACTGTTCCCAGAAGATAACCTGTAAGGGACATGATAAGGCCGGGTGTACAGAAGCCGCACTGGGAGGCACCTTCCTCCACGAAAATCTGTTGAAGAGGGGAAAGTCCTTCTTCCGGATTAATCCCTTCGATCGTTACAAGATGCCTGCCCTGGAGTTCTCCCGCAGGAAGAATGCAGGAGTTCACCGCAATGTATTTTACGCCCTGCTGCTGTGGTACTCCCAGGAGTACAGTACAGGCGCCGCAGTCACCTTCTCTGCAGCCTTCTCGGGTTCCTGTCAACCCCGCTTCATTCCGAATCAGATCAAGGGTAACCGCTCCGGGTGGAAGCCCGGTAGTATACACACGATCATTTAGAATGAAAGATATCATCTTACTACACCTCCATGAACTGTAGAGAGTATAATATTGTTACGGAGATAACGGTATTTCCGGATAATACTATTTCAGTCTCTCTTCCAGTTCCCTGCAGGAAGCCGGTACTTGAGTAAATCTCATCAATCCTGTGAAACTCAAGAATGCCGATATTCCGGATATCAGGCTTTAAATAAATATCAGGTCGCTGAATATTATCTTTGTCTCTACAATTGATCTCTGCATCATGTCGAACATCTCGAGAACCGCTTAAATCGCACCGGGAGGTTTACCGGACTCGGATCCCGATCTAATGAGTATTTATCTCCTTCATTCCTCCTGGTTTACCCGTGAGGAGCGGGATCTGGCTTTACGCTTGATAAGCTGTACTTTTGTCGGGAATCCCGTTCTTCCTCTTTCTGTATGTAATCTGGTAGAGTAACTGGTATCCACAGTAGTACAGAACTATTCATACAAGCGCAAGTGCATAATATTAATGGAATGAGATCAATGAATGTCCAGTCAAAGGTCAAACTCAAGAGGCGGCGGGTTAACCCGCCGCCAAAGATACTGCAATCTGTCAGAAAAGACTTATCTGAACAGACCCTTGATCGCTGCCCAGCTTGATCTTTCCAGAGCTGTAGAGATTAGACCCTCGACTCTGAAGAAAACATCAATATCGATTCCTCCCGAATTAACAGTATTCCAGAGAACCCAGTCCTGGCTGTAGAAAGTGTGGGGTACTCCTGTGAAGTTGGTAGTTCCATCGTAAAGTGCGGAAGGTCGCCCTAGTGTTGAATGAATTGTAGTGTTTGCAATCATCCAGAAATCGGTTCCCGTTGATACGGCAGGAGAGTAGAGAACGTATGCAGGTGCGTAGTGGAGTGCGGTGAAAGTGTCTGCGGTGAGGTTTGTAACAGGCCAGGTGACAGCATCGCCAGTCCAGAGTTCTCCGCTAATCAGATCTGTATCCCAGGGATAGGTAGCATGATGGTAAAACCACCATTCTGTGTAATTGCAGTCAAATCCAACTGCAGCAGCATCGAAATCAGTAACATCGAACCATGGTCCTATGTGAAGTAAACCTGACCAGATCCAGGCAGCGGTTCCATCATCGTACTGTAGGACAGCGTCGGTTCCAGATGTACCCGGCAACGGATCTTCAACAGGACAACTCTCTATCGCAAAAGCGAACGCTGCCGCGAGAACAAGAACAAAAAGTACCTTTTTCATTTGTTCCCCTTTCCATTTTCAATTAGCCCAATCCACTATTATCATACTTACATTAAATCTATTCACTAATGGACTTGCATGTCAATACTGAAAAAGGAACCGCTCGAGATATCTCCTATCCGATGATATTTCCTACCTGAACTGACAATACCGCTGCTATCCTTGAGAGCTGACGGATCTTTCACTATTATTCTACTGCGATTATTGAAGGGAGATAGCATGATATGTTCCTTTCGGCTGCGAGCTTCGGTCTTTCTTGCTGCAATTGTTTCTCTGTTCTTTTCCCAGCCTGCCTGTTCTGATGATTTCGCCGCGTATATTGATGAATGGGAGGAAAGAAGTGATGGACCGGTACTTTTCAGTGTACTTGGAATTCCGTACGAAATGCTTCCGGATGGAATAGACAATCTGGATTTACTGATTCTTGGCGATCATCTTATTGATGGTTCAGAACTTGCGGTTATAGGCTATGGTCGGGATACTCTTTGCTTTGGTACTGTATCGTTTGATATGTTTCTAAATCCAGCCAAGGCTTTTGCTTCTTTCAGAAGTGAAGACAGTCTGATAATTCTTTCATCCGAGTATCCCTGCAGGACCACAACGTGCAATATGTCCTATGCCTGGGATAGAGATGAACAGATTCTCATTCCAGTCGAATCCTGGATAAGCGACTGGTCCGCTGACCTTCTGGCGTCTGCGGATTCCCTTCTTGAAATCGGTGAGATCCGGCAGGCTGCGGACAGTATAAGAATAATGTTCTATGGCTGGTCGTACTACGACGCAAGTGAACTCAGCTGCCGATTTCTGAGGGCTGCTCACTCAGCCTCAATGGATGCCCCTAAGGAGGAAGCCCTTGGTTATTATGATGATGCTGTTTACGCCTTCGATATTATCCAGTACGATGATACCTGGTTCATTTCCTTTGATTCACAGGAGGCTTTCCTTAGAAGTGATTATGCCGAATACATTGAAGCGGATGAACTTGCCGGCATACTCCGTGATTATGCGGGTATATTCAGGTATAACGGTTTCGCCGTAGAAGCTGTCTTCGATAACACTGCGAACATACTTGAGGGGAAGGAGTAAGAATGAGAACCTGTCCGTTTATCATGATCTGCAGTTAAATATGGACAGGATATTTCACCACCTGTTGTAATGCACTTTTTCCGGTGCGAATCTGTCCTCAATACCTGGCTTCTCCGCCGGGTAACCCACAGAAACCAGAGCTACAGGGATAATATTACCCGGAAGGCTGAAAAGTTCAGTCATACCTTCCATCCGTTCCTTCCTGGGGAAAATTCCAAGCCATACGGCTCCCAGTCCCTGGTTTACCGCTTCAAGAAGAAGATTCTGGACTGCAGCTGAACAGTCCTGGATTATGTATCCAGGTTCGTCTTGAAGCTCCGCGTTGCCACACACCAGGATGGCTGCCCCGGCACCGGGCACCATCGATGAATATGGGTGATAGTCTGGAATTCTCCTCAGGATATCCCTATCTTTAACTACAACGAATTCCCAAGGTTGCATATTTCTGGCCGACGGGGCCTGCATAGCCGATCTGAGAAGGGATTCGAGGATGTTATCAGGTATGGGCCTGTTCTCGTATTTTCTTATGCTTCTCCTCTGCCTGATCTCCTTAAGCATATCATCTCCCTTCAGTGTGCTGCCTTTAAGATTCGACCCCAAATCTACAAATCTATCCCTTTACAACTCCACGGGGTTTGAGCCTGACAAGCGGTTTTACCAGGTCCAGTTGTGCTTCCATAACTTCTTCTATGTTCTTGTAGGCGTCCGGAGCTTCACTGAGGTCCAGCAGGGGAGCTCCCTTTTTTCTTTTTCCGAAACCGCCGTACTTCTTCCAGCCGCTGAAGACCACATCTTTCATTGAGGCGTCACAGCGGTCTAACGTAAGTCTCCGGGAAGCTTCCCGTCTTCCCATTACTCTGCCTGCCCCGTGGGAGCAACTGCAGAATGAATCAGGATTGCCCAATCCCTGCACAATGTAGGAATGTGTTCCCATGCTGCCCGGGATGATACCCTTTTCGCCCTTCTTCGCGGAGGTAGCGCCCTTTCGGTGCACCCATACATCTCTGCCGAAGTGGTTTTCCAGAGCTGCATAATTATGATGGATGTTGACCTCATCGCAGAACCGGGCGACGGTTATTACTCCCGCATAGATCTCTTTGAAAGATTCCATAAGTCTTTTCCTGTTCTCCAGGGCGTAGTCCAGGGCGAATTTCATGTCCCTTACGTAAGCCCTCCCCTCGGAAGAGTCGATGGGGAGGAAGGAAAGGTCCTGCGTCGGCAGCACTTCTCCATGGTTCCTGCAGTGCTTCAGTGCAACCTTGTGATGATGATTGGCTATCCGGTATCCGGTGTTCCTTGATCCTGAGTGTATCATTAGCCAGATAAAACCATCGTCACCTTGCTGCACTTCCATGAAATGATTTCCGCCTCCAAGGGTTCCAAGGCTTTTATCGGCAAGATCTCTACCCCTTTTGTCCAGCCAGGTGGGGAGTCTGTTAAATTGTTCCCATTTCTGAGGAGACCGATGGGAGTGGCCCTCTCCCGTTGGAATGTACCTCCCCGCTTTATCCACGATACTCCTGAGGTCAGCTTTGCTGATGCTGAAAGCTGATGTATCGGTACGGACAGCCACTATGCCGCAGCCTATGTCAACCCCGACCGCGTAGGGTATGATGGCCTTCCCGCAGGCAATGACGCCTCCAATCGGCATACCGTACCCCGGGTGACAGTCGGCCATTATCGCCACGTGGTGAAACATCTGACTGTGCCGGGAGAGATTCACAGCCTGTATAGTGGCAGTCTTCTCAACATCTCGGCACCATGACAGAATCGGTATTCTGCCGGAATCGGAATCTGTCCACTCCACAGCTGCCTCCGGAAGTACTATTATTACTGAAGCTATTCTTTTACACCTGTATGGAGATAATGGAAACTCACCGGAAAGGAAAGGGCAGTTGACTCCATCCGTTCTTTTACACATGAGTATTAAGGCTGGTAAAATGTTCCTTTTCAGGAGGTTGGATAGATGATTTCAGAATTCATATGCGCGGTGATCATTAGTACGGGTTTCCCCGGTCCCGAGAGCAGGGTAGATTACCTGATGGATGTGCGGCTTGAGCCTGATTCCAGCATGGTCTTCGGACATTCCGATATCTTCTTTACCAACGGTGTAGACTTCCCGGTTGATACGCTCTGGTTCCACCTTTATCCAAACGCCTACCGAGATTTCACAACAGCCTTCGGTCAGGATCTTGAGGCTGTGGGCCGCTACTGCTTCAGAGCATCTCCCGAGTCTGAAAAGGGCTGGATAGACCTTTCAAACTGGAGTCTTAACGGGAACCCCGTTGATATTTCCGTAGACGGCTGTCTGGGTTTCATAAACCTCGATTCACCCCTCAATCCTGGAGAAACCGTGCTGCTTCAGGGTGACTTCAGTGTACAGGTGCCCAGGTTCTGGAGCAGGATGGGGCATCTTGGAGATACTTATCAGATCACACAATGGTACCCAAAGATGTGCGTTCTTGATGAGAACGGTTGGCACAGGGGCAGGTACAGATGGAGAGGTGAATTCTACAGCGATTTCGGTGACTATACTGTGATTCTGGATGTTCCTGAGGATTTCATTACAGCTGCAACAGGATCTGCAGCAGACGCTGTTCTTTCGGATGACTCGCTTAGAAGAATGGAAACATGGAAAGCGTATAACGTTCATGATTTTGTCTGGTCCGCAAGCCCGGATTATACGGTAAGGGAACACACCTACGTTTATCCTGAAAGTCTGGGAGCCTGTTCGGTTGATGTGCATCTTGTCCTTCTGGACGATGACGAGGACCACTGGTCAGATGTACCGGCGATTATAGATTCCACGCTGCTGTACTACGGGGAGTGGTACGTACCTTATCCCTACGATGATCTCTGGGTTGTGGAACCGGCGGTTCTGATGGCGGGGGGCATGGAGTACCCCCAGTTCGTTTTTTCTGCTGCCGATGTACCGATGACAAGAGCTCTTGAGATGGTCACTTCACATGAGATCGGACACCAGTGGTTCTACGGTATGCTTGGAAACGATGAAGTCGATGAAGCCTGGCTTGACGAAGGGATGAATACATTCAGCGAATTGCGTTACATGCAGAGGAGGCACGGTTTCTCGGGGAATATATCCACGACCCCTGACTGGATAATGGAGATAAGCGACCAGGATATAAACCTTATGACATATGCCACCGGTACCGCTGCCGGAGAAGAGGTTCCTGTGCTCAGCGATGCGACATCAGCCGGTGACGGCAGCCATCCCACCGGGTTCACCTACTATTCCAAGCCTGCGTTTTTCCTCAGGATGCTTCAGCGTCAGGTTGGAGAAGAGGACTTTGACAGGATAATGTCCATCTACTTCAACCGCTTCATGTACCATCACCCCCATACTGATGATTTCCAGTCTATTGTGGAGGAAGTTACCGGAAGATCATGGGATGGGGAATTCGATTTCTGGCTCAGAGGAACCGGGAGTGCCGATGTATGGATAAAGAGTATTGAAGAAACAGGTGATTCAACCACCGTTATAATTGAAGGTGATGTTCCCCACGATGTGAAGCTTGATCTGCTTTTTCTTTCGGGCAACGATTCTCTTCTGACGGAATTTACACTGACACCCGGAACTGATGATACCGTAACCGTGCCCGGTAACTGGAACTCGGCCGTCGCGGATCCGTTTCTCTGCATGCCTGACAGGGCTCCCTGGAATAATGCACTTCCGCCGCTGAGCCAGATTAAACCAATGCTACTCCCGTTCCCGAGACCCACCCATTACAGCTTGTGGGTGCTGCCTTTCCCTTCGTATGCCGCAGGTTCATGGAGGGGAGAGATTCTCTGCATGTCCGCTGCCATTCCTTCCTACATGGGAGGTCCGTACACATGGTCGGCACACGCATCCATCCCCTTCGAAAGCGGGAGCTTTTCCTCCTGGGGAGCCACTTTTCATGCTCCGCTTTTCAGGGAATACCGCAGGAGTCTCTACCTGTCCACCGGCATATCCAGGGGATACGGAACAGGCAGTGCCAACCTTGGCGCAGACTATCTCATGGGGGGACGAGTAGCAACGGATACTCATCTCAAAGTATCTCTTGATATGGAGCTTTTCAGTGTAGAGGACACCACGGTTTACGGAGGTCGCAATGTTGAACCGGGCAGCGGGTTTGAATTCTCGGCAGGATTTTCAGCCATCGACCGAAATTACGGAATATCATGGAAGGTCGATTTAAACGCTCTGGCGTCTCCAGGATGGAATGAAGATCCATATGCGCGGGTAGATGGTGAACTCAATATCACTTCAAGGATTAAAGGTTGCTACCTTGCAAGAACCAGGATTTACGCGGGCAGAATTGCAGGAGATGCTCCCGCTCACGTCTTCCTCAGGCCCGGAGGGGGCCTTTTCGCAGGCGGCATAACCGGGGCGTTTCTGCCGCCGGATGGTTCACTTTCACCCCTGGAACATTTCTACGTACGGTCCGGTCCGGCACTGCCCGGTTACTGGAACAGTCCTCTCCGGGGAAGAGCGGCTGTATCGATCGAGCAGAGGGTGCCGGTTCCTTCTCCTTTTCTTTCCGTTGAAATATTCGGAGGGGCAGGCTGGCTGGCCGACGGTTTCGGTGATATTTCCGAAGATACTCTCATGGCCAATGGAGGATTCGCGGTAAGGATCGCCATGCTGGAAGTGCTGTTTCCAATCTGGGTATCGGATCCCGTTTACGGTGAAGACAACTGGCAATTCCGGTGGCGTATTGGGCTGTCACCGGCTGGCTTCCCGGATCTGTACTGAAAGGCTGAAGGGGGAAAATGAAAACTGTTCTGTTGACTCTTTTGCTTCTGGCCGGTTCAGCTTTTTCTGAAGGGGATGAATCACACTCAACTGAGGACAGCACGCATACCGGTCTGTTTGAGCTGATTATGGAATTAACCGGCAGTACAGTGCGTTCATGGGCCAAACCAATAGAGTATGTGAATATGGACAGAATGATGGAATTAATTGAGAGTGGCCTTGTTTCCTTCCATAAAGCTGACTGGTATGCGGTAGTGGATGATGAGTAATTCGGTTCAGTGTGTCCTATGCCCGCATCTGTGCATCCTGGCTCCCGGTGAGCGTGGAAGGTGCAGTGTTAGGCTCAATATTGACGGTGAACTTATAAGCCTTGTGTACGGTCTGCCTGTTGCCGTCCATATCGATCCTGTGGAGAAGAAACCACTGTTTCATTTCATGCCGGGCATTGATGTATTTTCCATTGCCACGGCGGGCTGCAATCTGAAGTGCGAATTCTGCCAGAACTGGGAGATTTCCCAGGCCGCACCGGAGGATGTAACCCCCTATGACATGCCGCCTGAAGCGGTTGTAGAAAACGCTCTGGCCTACGGCTGCTCCGCCATCGCGTATACCTACACCGAACCTGTAGTGTACTTCGAATACACAAGGGACTGTGCCAGGCTGGCCCGTGCTGCGGGAATAAGAAACATCCTCGTTACCGCCGGTTACATTAACCCCGGACCCCTGTCCGAATTGTCGGAATACATTGATGCTGCAAATGTGGATCTCAAATCAATGTCCGATACTTACTACAGGAATATCTGTGGAGGAACTCTTCAGCCGGTACTTGATACGATTATTCAGCTGAAGGAATCGGGCACCTGGGTTGAAATTACGAACCTTATCGTACCAACGTTGAACGATGATCCTGATGAAATTGACACTCTTGCCAGGTGGGTGCTTGATAACACCGGCAGCGATACACCGCTTCATTTTTCAAGGTTCTTTCCCATGTACAGGCTCATGGATCTACCACCGACGCCCCTTGATACGCTTCAGAGAGCGAGGGGAAGAGCCAGGGATATCGGCATCAATTACGTGTACGTGGGGAACGCCGTTACCCCCGAAGGCATGATAACGAAGTGTCCCGAATGCGGTAAAATACTCATTGTCAGGCATGGCTATATGATAACTGAGAATAACATTCTGAATGGAAACTGCGTGAACTGTTCAGCCCCGATTGCCGGGGTCTGGGATGAAATGGAGGAGCAGTGAAGAAGATTACCAGGAGAAGATTCCTGTCAAGCGCTTTCATGCTGTTTTTTTCGGCAGTTGCTGCTGCCGGCGGCGCTAGATTGAGCGGCAAGGAAAGTGCTGACAAACCCGAGATTAAAAGAACCTCCAGGAAAAAGGCGGATCACTACAGGGAGTTGGCGGGATGAAAATACTTACCCTTACATCCGTGTTTCTGATCGCATGTGGAGGTAATTCCCCCGCACAGGAAGGAATCACTCATGACGGAGGCATGTTGAGACCCCCGGCAGTGGCGGGAAGATTCTATCCCGGTGATTCTGCCGGGCTTGCTACAATGGTAGACAGCCTGATTGGAACATCCCATATCCGGAGTTCTTCTGAAGATATAATTGCAGGAGTGGTTCCACACGCGGGATACGTATTCAGCGGTGCTACCGCCGCCGACTTCTATAGATCCATTGAAGGTGTTGATTACGATGTCGTTGTAATCATAGGGCCTTCGCACAGGATCTCATTCAATGGTTTTTCCGTTTTTGAAGGTAGCGGATACCTTACTCCACTGGGCGAGATTCCCGTGGCAAATGATATCGCTGAGCGACTCCGGGAATCGCACCCGTCAGCCTCTTTCATTCCCCGGGCTCACGAATCCGAACACTGCCTGGAAGTACAACTTCCCTTTCTTCAGAGGGTACTCCGGTCCGGTTTCAGAATTGTACCGATCGTGGTGGGCAATACCGGGCCCGATGAACTGAAATACTTGGCGGAACTGATACTCGCGGAGGCTTACGGTCAGCGAATTCTTGTAATCGCCAGCAGCGATCTGTCCCATTATCCCCCAAGGGAACTTGCGGAAGAGGTGGATTTACTTACCGCTGAGGCCATAGTGGATGGAGACATGAACAACTTTCTTGAAACCACTTCTGCTGACTTGCTGCCGCGGGGACTTGATACATTTGCCTGCGGAAGGCTTCCCATTGCACTTGTCATGTCCTATGCAGCACTCTATCCCGATGTAACTCCGGAGCTGCTTTCCCTGACTACCAGTGCAGATTTTTCCGGCGACGATTCTCAGGTAGTGGGATACGCTTCAATCTCATTTGCAACACCTGCGTTCGAACCCTCTGAATGGAGTATATCCCCCGAAGGCAGAGATATTCTTCTGGAGATAGCTGCCGCATCCGTCCGTTGTGCCGTAGAAGGTGAGTTTTACAGCCTGCCGGACATACTCCCCGATGAGCTTAAGGTTTCAAGGGGAGCATTCGTTACGCTGAAGCTGAACGGCCTGTTGAGGGGATGTATAGGATCAATGCGTCCGGTCAGTCCCCTTGCGGAAACAGTAATGCATATGGCCCGTTCCGCAGCGCTTGAGGATCCTCGCTTCATACCTGTGACGGAGGAGGAGCTGCAGGAGCTGGAGTACGAAATATCGGTACTTACTCCGCTGCAGATTCTTGATGACTGGCGTGATGTTGTGGTGGGTACCGACGGCCTTATAATCTCGGGTTCCGGAGGAAGATCCGGTGTGCTGCTGCCCCAGGTTCCCCTGGAGCAGTGTTGGAACAGGGAGGAGTTTCTGGAAGGTGTATGTATGAAGGCGGGACTGGACCGGAATGCATATCTGGGAGATGTAACCCTCTACCGTTTCCAGGCTCAGGTTTTCGGAGAAGATGGAAATACTCTCCGGGAATAAGAAGGAATCCCTTTCCGGATTTTCCATTTTTACGGGTGGACTCCTTTCGATTCTGGTTCAGGCGGTTGTCTTAAGGGAATCACTTTTCGGCTGCTACCAGGCGGAACTTGCTTCGGGAATAGTTCTTGCCGCATGGATAGCAGGGTCAGGTCTCGGCGCTGCTGCGGGCGGTAGAACTTCCAGGCACAGATTTTACTGGATGGGTGGAATAGTCATTCTGCCGATTCTAGGCTTTCTACAAATTGCCGCATCGAGGACAGACATTCTGCCACTGGCAATAACCGTGTTTCCCGTAGGATTCGTTGCCGGTGCTGTGTTTATACAGCCCTTCGCATTCGACAGACCAGGCAGGATCTATGCGCTTGAAGCGCTGGGTGCTGCAGCAGGTGGAGGGGTTTTCGTCCTTCTTTCCCCTTATCTTCTTGCAGGAGAACTACTGGCGATATCGATTCTCTTCTCCATTATCGGCCTTCTGGCATGCAGGAGTACTGTTCCCGGTCTGATACTTGCGATTATTCTGCTTGCATTGCAGCTTTTTTCCATTCCGGAGGGTTTCACAAGACAGCTTGGATCTGTGGTTTTCAGCAATTACGAAAATATACAGGTTTATCCCTCTCCCTATGGTGAAGTGGTCACAGCTTCGAGAACAGGACAGCATGTGGTATTCAGGAGTGGACTGCTTGAAGCAACATGGCCTTCTCTTGAATCGGCGGAGGAAACCGTTACCGTTCCCCTTGCCGCTTCTCTGCCCTCTACAGTGCTCTATATCGGTTCATCTCCAGAGGAGGCGGGATTAATAAGCAGATGGCCCACGGTTGACCGTTGCGTTACAGTTGTTCCCGAAAGGACGCTGGCTGAAGTAATAGAATATCCGGGTGAGGTAACAACAGGTGACGGCCGGCAGTACCTGACAGGTGACGTGTTAACGTACGATCTCATTATCGTTTCTGCAGGCCAGCCCCTGACACTTCTCTCAAACCGCTTCTACACCGCTGAGTTCATGAAACTCCTTGCCGGAAGACTTACCCCGGAAGGTATGGCCGCAGTCCACCTGCCAGGTGGAATCAACAGGCTGCATCCCCTGGAGGCGGAACTGGCCCGCTCTATTGTGCTGGCTTCAGAGAGCTGTTTCAAATGGAACAGGATCATCCCTGTTTCAGGTCTCATGCTAATTTCAGGGAACGGACCGGAACCATCCTTTGAAGGAGTAGTACTTGCCGAAAGAATGGACTCTCTGGGTGTTGCAGGCGTGTACGTTAATTCCGGTACTCTTCCGTACGATCTTTCAGAATTTCGAACAGCTGCTTTTGATGACCAGATCACCTCGGCAGATGCGGAAACCAACAGGGATCTTCACCCTGAAGGCTTCAGGATAGCGCATGAATTGTGGGATTTCAGGATGGACGAAGGTGGGGAAACTGATCTGACTATCCCTGCTGTTGGCCTGTTCATGCTGATAATGGCAGTTGCCGCTGTACTTACAGGTAAACCGGTAACTTCACTGGGGGTTGCGGCTGCCGGGTTTACGGGACTGTCCGTTGAGGTGATATCTCTGGTATCCATTCAGGCCGCGACCGGCTATTCGTGGGTACTTGTGGGAGCAGTTACGGGAATATTCATGACAGGCGGAGCTCTTGGTGCTTACTTGACAGATAAGGGAATATTAAAGGATCCCGGCAGGATCATTGCCCTGTCAGGAATAGCAGCCCTCTTCTGCGCCGCTACCCTCCATTTCTACAGTATCGGCCTTTGTGGTGGGTTCTTTCTGACCCTGTGTCTTCTTATTGGAACGTTTGTTTGCGGAGTATCAAGTGGCGGAGTCTTTCCTTCTGCCGCTGAAGTTCTTGGAATCGGTAGTACTGGAAAAATCGGTCTTCTGGATCTTTCAGAGCATGGAGGCAGTGCAGCAGCATCCCTGCTTATGCCTCTTGTTCTGTTCCCCCTGCTCGGTGCTGT
>DAOWFD010000073.1 GCA_030638185.1 Candidatus Aegiribacteria sp. | reverse complement strand
AGCAGTTCGCCTTCCATATCGTAAACATCGAATACCGGCATATGTTCGGTTCCCCGTCTTACCCATATCCTGTCCTGCGAATCGTATCCGATGTCACTTGTCATGTATCTGTAAGAGATCGGGTCGTATTCGATCAGTACTCCCTGGGCGCCGATACTGGTGAGCCAGGCCTCCATCCACCGCTTCTCCTCAGCGATCTCATCTTCGGATTTTAGCACTCTATCCATTTCGCGCTGGAATTCCAGTGTCAGGTTCCCATATCGGTCGAATACACGGACAATGTAATCCTCGGTTGACATGGGAGTCAGGTATACATTTCCATCACGGTCGGCTGCGTACTCGGTGCTGAGCAAAGTTCTGTTTATAATTTCGGTAAGGTTTTCGGGATCAAAGGGGAATTCATCCTCGTAATAGAAGGCTGTTGGTTCCGGATTATCCTCGTACCTTCCGACGATGAAAGCAGTTGTTGGCGCCTCTTCGAATTCAATAGTGAGCTTCAGCGCTACGAAGGCGTTAGAATCGGCACCGGTCATTCTCATGGGAGGGTTGTTGTTGAATTCCACTGAAACGCCTTCCCATTGACCCTCCGGAGTAAAACTGTTTATTCCGCCCTGCATGGGATCACAGATGGCGACTCTTCCATCACCGAGCACAGCCATCGCCATTGGCATCAATAGCTCTCCAGGCCCGCTGCCCTGGTTTGCTATTCTTCTGATGAACTTTCCATCGGGGGAGTACACAAGCACCGAGTATGCCCCCCGGTCAAGAACGTATATGTTCCCATCCGGTCCGTACTCCACGGCCATGACATTGGCGAAGACGTAATTACTGTCACCAAGTTCAATGCCAATGGAATCAACGATGGCGATGGGAACCCTCTCCTCGGTTTCCTGAGGGGATTCCTGCGAAATATCTTCACTGCTGTCTCCGCAGCCTGAAAGCAATACTGCTGCTGAAATTATACAAAATGCAGCCAGCATCATCTTTTTCATCACTCAAATATCCTTCCCGGTCTATCTGATAATTATCAGTTTTTTCGTTACTACAGTGCCCGGTGCGTTCATTCTCAGGAAATAGACTCCTGTTGAGATAGAGGACTGTGACGGATCCCATATAACAGTGTGTTCACCTGCTTTGAATACACCGTTGACAACCGTATCAACACACCTGCCCGAGAGATCGTATACGGACAGGTTGATCTGTCCTTCGGTTTCAGGAATACTCAGCTGGATCGACACCCTTCCGACTGAAGGATTCGGCCTGGGTG
This sequence comes from Candidatus Aegiribacteria sp., assembly GCA_030638185.1. Classification (GTDB taxonomy): domain Bacteria; phylum Fermentibacterota; class Fermentibacteria; order Fermentibacterales; family JCC-6; genus Aegiribacteria. The sequence goes on along the minus strand of DAOWFD010000073.1, from coordinate 3,118 downwards.
AGCTTATGTTGTAAACGGCAGGGATTCCGGAGCCTTCCCCGGTTCCGGTTGTTGGCTCAACAGTCAGTCTGAAGGAGAAATCCCCCGAGGTAAAATTGACCCAGCCGTTCTGTTTATTATGCCACCAGCATCTGCCTGTAACGGGGGCGCTCATGTCTGTTCCAATCCCCAGAGCCTTTGCATCGTACCATTTGGTTACAAGCCAGACTTCATCTGTGCAGTTCCACCAGATATCAAAGGGTATCTCCAGCCACGCTGGAGGTGAAGAAACACCGGGGTCATCCACAACCTGAATCGGATTGAGTATGTCTGGCCGCCCGGTACCGTCGTCGGGGCAGACGGCTACCCATTCGAAAGTATCCGAACTGTTCACATAAATCCTGGCCCCGGCAATCGTCATGGGAGGGGTAAGAACCGGGGTGAACCTCTCGGCGAACATGTCATCGTCCTCCGTGCCGACCCAGTAGTAGGATTCGTACGAACCGTCGTCGTAGATTATCTCATAGGATGTATCGAAAAATATCGAGGTGCTGTCATTGTCTGCATTGTAATCATCAATAACCTCAACAGTAAGAGCCGCTGTGAATGTATTCACTTCCAGCGGTGTCCAGGCCGGGAAGCTCAGAACCGCTGTAGCTCCGGGGTTGAGAGGAGCGGTTGTCAGCGTATCCAGGTAAATTGCAGATCCACCAGAAGGAGTGATCTCAAGTATAACGCTGAAGGCATCCAGGTACGTTCCTGAATTGGATACTTCGACCATGGGCACCATCTGCTGGAAAGCCGTGTTTTCCAGGTATGGGCAAATTATGGATTTAGCTGTTGCGTCATGGAAGGCTCTGGTGCCTGTGGAAAGAGTATCGTTTTCGGGAAAGGCATCTCCGATCAGTTCCGTGTATGAGGTGAAAATCCAGTTTCCATAATCCGGTACCGTCCAGTCCGAGAATGCTACTGATTCATTCACACCGGGATTGAGACCTGTTACGGTCGCGTCGTCTGACCATACGATCGTTCCGCTTCCCGCTTCTGCTATCATGGCATGCACCGAGAATGATTCCTGGTTCAGTCCCAGATTTGATACAGTCACTTCCGGTGAAACGGTATCACCTACTTCAAGGTTATCCTGAGGTGAACCAATTTCGATGACGGCTACATCATGGTCCCCGGCTTCAACGATCCGGATACCGTACACTTCACCTCCGTTACCCATTTCCCTGGCATGTACAGCTTTCCCGCAAGCCGTTGCGAAGGAGCCATTCTCGCTGATAGAAACGCTGAAGATGGAGCCGGGTTCATCGATATCATCCAGCAAGTTGAAGATAACGGAACCTGTATTGTCCAGAACCGTAACCACGTCTCCGCTGGTTCCGGCGTACATTCCCCAGCTTCCTACTATGAGAACAGAGCCATCGTAACAGATGTCAATGGATGATACTTCGTCACCGTATTCAGTGTATTGCCACACTGCGGATGGAGCCCCGGAGGAGGGCCAGTCAATAGCAACAACCCTGCCTGAATACGGACTGAACGCCAGGGTTCCCCCTGCAGCTGTCTCCCCGTCGCCACTGATGGATACAGCTGTTACCCAGCTGTCGCCGGTATGTATGTTCCCTTCAATGTTCCAGCTTGTTCCATCGAATTCGTACAGTTTTATTCTGCTGTAGAAATCACCGGTCACGATCCTGTTTCCATCGTAGGAAATGTCACCCTTTGTCTGGCTGTAATTTCCAACAGCCGCACCCACCTGGGAACCGTCTGACATATCGTATACCTGGGTGCCGCTTCCGGCATCGTAAACGGATACGAGTACTCTTGATCCGTCTCCTGAGATTTCAACACCGTTTATTTGAAATCCGGTCGTCTGAAGCTGGGTAGACCAGAGTTCCGTATCTGCGGTGCAGTCCCAGCAGGTAAGGGTTCCATCGCTCCTGGTATAGACTATTAAGCTGCCATCGGAAGAAATATCCTGCTTCTGCGAGGGTTCCAGTTCAAGGCTGGGTGTTGAAGAGGGGGTAAGCCATGCGAAAAGACCCATCGACCCCGAAAGCCCTGTGAAGATAGTACCTGAGCCGGCGCTTACATCCATACCCCAGTTATTGTCAGACATATCGTAACTCCACAGGGGGATACCTGTTCCTGAGATGACGTACCTTGATAGTCTGTCTTTGTTAAGCCACCAGCTGGCAAGAATTCCCTGGCCGTTGCCTGAGATGGCAACTTCGTTAGCTACAGCTGCCTGATGGTTCCTGTCCACCCAGAGTTCTTCGGCTCTGAAAAGAATACTGAACTCTCCATCAGTCTCGGGAAATGATATTTCCCGGGTCTCTGAGGGCTGATCTCCCTGCTCTGTTATGATTATGTATCCTGAGACATCACCTGATGTTTCAATGAATGAATCCTGCATCGGTATTCCTGAACCGACAGCCACCGCAAAAACGATAAACTGGAACATAACTTCTCCCTACTGTTAATTGAAATCCTTTAATTCTAATATACTAATCAATAGCGAAATGCAAGGTTTGCATGCTCTGTTGCGATAAAAAGAACGAAGTGTGTCTACGGATTCAGGACTGAATGTCTACTGTTTCGCTGGTAAGTTCGATGTGAACGGTATGTTCCATCTGGGCGATGACCTCCATGATAACTTTTTCTCTCTCACGGTCATATTCGTTGAAGGTCATGTTTCGAAGGGCAAGGTTCACATTCCTCAGCCTTCCTGTTATCACTCTGGACAGCGTGAAGATGAAAAGCATTGCAGTATCAGGGCTGGAAGCGAGAAGGTTATCGAACTCTTTCCTGCCCATTCTGAGGAGTATACCGTCCGAGACAGCCTTTACAGATGCCGAGCGGGGAGTGTTGTCTATGAATGACATCTCGCCGAAGATATCGCCCTTGTCAAGTATCGCATGAACGAAATCCTCGCCCAGGGTATCATCGTAGACCTTGAAAGAACCGCTTGTTACGATGTACAAGTCAACAGAAGGTTCTCCCTTTACTATAAGGTCTTCCCCTTCTTTTACAGCTACCTGTACGCAGGCCCTTGTTATCCTGGATATGTCTGAACTTTCCAGTTGATTTATCCCGGATTTCATTACAGCAGGTCCATCCCCTCCGGTTCATT
>DAOWFD010000196.1 GCA_030638185.1 Candidatus Aegiribacteria sp. | reverse complement strand
GGTCGGATCCCCGATGAAAGGGGAAGAAAAGGCGGAAAGAGGTTCGTTCCACATCTGACAGTTGCAAGGCGAAGGAATTCAACCCCGCTGCCGAAGCTTGACCCACCGGGTGAAATAAGTGGAGTGTTTAAAGAAGCGGCTTTAATTAACAGCATATTGACCTCCGGTGGTCCCGAGTATACGTTCATTGAAAGATACGATTTACATTAAACTGAAAGGTTGATTCGATGGCTGGGAAAAAGATCAATTCCGGTGAAAAGGATAAGGCGCTGAAGGCAGCTTTCCATCAGATTCAGAAACAGTTCGGTCAGGGAGCCATCATGAGGCTTGGAGAGAACGCTCATATGAAGGTTGAGATCATACCAACTGGCTCAATTGCGCTTGACGCGGCTCTTGGTATCGGAGGCATTCCAAGGGGAAGGGTTACCGAGATATATGGGGCGGAAGCATCAGGCAAGACAACGCTGGCGCTTCACATAATTGCCAATGCCCAGAAATTGGGTGGGGAAGTTGCCTTTATTGATGCGGAACATGCGCTTGATCCCGCCTATTCGGAGAAACTTGGAGTAAATATTGATGCTCTCCTGGTATCCCAGCCATCCAACGGAGAACAGGCCCTTGAGATAACGGAAATGCTTGTCAGGAGTAATGCGATCGATGTTATTGTGATAGACTCGGTGGCAGCCCTGGTTCCCAGGGCCGAAATAGAGGGCGAAATGGGTGACAGTCATATGGGTCTTCAGGCACGCCTGATGTCACAGGCTCTCAGGAAGCTCACGGGTATTGTTTCGCAATCCAAATGTGCCGTAGTGTTTATTAATCAGATCCGTATGAAGATAGGGGTTATGTTCGGGAATCCCGAGACCACAACCGGTGGAAGAGCCCTGAAGTTCTACAGCAGCGTACGGCTGGATGTACGGCGAATTGCTTCGATTAAGGAGGGGGATCAAATAATAGGCAGCCGGACAAGGATTAAAGTAGTGAAGAACAAGCTCGCCCCTCCTTTCAGAAACATCGAATGCGATATACTTCACGGCTATGGCATTTCCCGCGAGGGTGAACTTATCGATCTCGGGCTGGATAACGATCTGTTAACGCGCAGGGGCACATGGTATTCCATGGGAGATACACAGCTGGGCCAGGGTCGGGAAAAGAGCAGGCAGTTCCTTGTGGATAATCCGAAAATCGCTGATGCACTTGAAGCTGAGATCAGGAAGATACTGGAAATACCCGGATCGGGCAGCACCTCTGAGGAGAAGCAGGAGGAGAAGGAATAGCTGACCTTCCCGTTGACGAGATTACCAGTATCAGAAAAGGATGGCGGCTTGTAGTCACAGTTGAAGGCTGCTGGCTGCTTCCGGTGAAGAGTATCGCCGCTATGGATCTGCATAGGGGTTCGATCGTGGATACCGGTGAAATTGAAGAAGCAGCCTTCCGGGAACAGCTGCCTTTCGCTCGCAGTGATACGGAAAAGTACCTTTCCTTCTCTGAACGTACATTGCATCAGCTCAGGTCCTATCTTATCGGGAGGAAATATCTTGAAAGGGTAGTCGATGATATGCTACTATGGGCTGAACGTTGCGGCCTTGTAGATGATAAACGGTTTGCTTCAATCTACATCCGCAGTCATTCCCGCAATTCACCCATGGGAAATTTCAGGATAAGAATGGAGCTTAAGAAACGGGGCATTCCCGACAGCATCATTGATGAAGTTCTTTCCGAACGTGATGAGGGTGACCTGTATCGAATCCTCGTGAAGACTACAAAGAACAAGTACGGTTACCTTGAAAAGCAAACGGGGCTTCGCAGGGCGAGAGGGTATCTGCAGAGGAGAGGTTTTCAGTACGACCTGATCAGCAGGGTCATGGATGAGGCTTTTCGGAATGAGGGGGAACAGACGGATTGAAGAACAGGTGGTATCATTTCTTCTGGACGGAACTGGGCAGAAGAATAACCGGTAAAGAGACAGCCCTTCCCGAACATCTCCCTGATGAAATGGCTGAAGTTCTGCGTAGCGGACGGCCTGACACCGGAGAGTGCTATTTCCGGCTGGACTCGAGACTCTCTCCACGGAAGTCCAGGAATATTTACAGTTATACATGGGCTGTTCTTCGAGAGTACGGATTCAGCCGCTCACTAAGACTGACACCATGGCCTGGGATTACCTTGCTGATCCCGTTTTACAAAGGCAACATCGCAGTTACCCCCCAGTCATTTTCCAGAAGAATACCCCCGGAAAAAAGAGCCATGTCTCTTGTGGGAAGATCGGCTGCAGCCCTTAAAATGGGTTACAGCCTCTGGGTAGTTCCAGCTGACTGGAACGATGACATTCTTTCAATTTTCAGCAGTGGAGGTGTAAAAACCTGTTCTCTGGATAATCTGGCCGATGTGTGCAGGAAGGGATTCTCTTGAAACTCCTCATTGAGAAGTTGACCTCCATTTTGTTGAGGACCTGAGAAGATTCTGCTTCCCTTTCCTGTGAAAGTTCTTCTCCCAGCATCTCTTGAATGCTTTCCAGGCTGTCGGTATGCTCAATGCGAATAAGATTCAACAGCCGTCCTGTGGTTTGTCGCAGAAGTGAATTGGAACCTGTGTGTTCTCTCAATTAAAATATTTGAGAATTCAAAGGATTTTGTATATTCTCTGCTTCTGATTTAAATCAAGGGGGGGATCGTGGTTTATTGTCTTGTGTTTTTGTATTTGATTTCTGTAAATGATAGTGTAGTATGTGCTGTTCCAGATTTGCCAGGCAACATGGATTTTGAGACAGTGTGTGCTGATTCTCTGCTGTTCAACTGGGTCTGTAACGAGGCCGGCTTTGAGTTTGTTTATGATTCCACGGTATTCCGAAGCGGTTCCCGGTCGGGCAGACTTGATTTTGTTGAGCCTGGTGAATACATGGGAAACCTTTTAAAAAAGATTCCCTTTCCTTATCAGGGAGAGGAAATTGTTTTTTCCGGCTATTTCAGGAAATCTCTTCTTGATGAAGAGAGCTCTTCAGGGTTTTACATACTTCTCCAGGATTCCCTGGGAAATTT
>DAOWFD010000207.1 GCA_030638185.1 Candidatus Aegiribacteria sp. | reverse complement strand
TTCTGGAGGGAAATGGAACAGTGGCTTTAATGATTGATCGAGACAAGGCACTTGAATTGCTTGAAAGGAACCTGACCAACAGGAACCTGATTCGTCATTGCCTTGCGACAGAGGCCGTTATGCGCAGGCTGGCGGAAGACAGGGGAGAGGATCGTGATCTATGGGGTATTACCGGCCTGCTGCATGACCTGGATTATGAGAAGACCGTCAATGATCCAGCAAGACATGCGCTTGTCACTGCCGAGATGCTTGCCGGTCAACTTCCGGAAGAATCGATAACCGCAATAAAATCACATAATTACGAGAATAATGGTGTGGACAGAACTTCGGATTTTGACTACCTTCTTGCTGCAGGCGAATCGATAACCGGTCTGATAGTCGCCGTTGCCCTTGTATACCCAGGAAAGAAACTCCAGCCTGTAAAACTGAAATCCGTTCTGAAGAGAATGAACATGACAGCCTTCGCCCGATCCGTTCCCAGGGAAACCATCCGGGAATGTTCCAGAGCCGGATACGAACTGGACGAGTTTGTCCGTCTTTCACTTGAAGCGATGAAAGGCATAGCTTCGGATATAGGTCTTTAGTCCTTTTTGAAAGTTAATTCCCGAAGAGTTCCCTGCCCTTCCTGAATGCCTCGAGGTTCACTTCCAATGCCTTAGGAGGCACGCGTTCCTCTATCGCCTGCTTCCAGTGTACTTCATCAATAGGCAGGTGTGGTGACACCGCTCCGATCAGTACGACATTTACAACCCTGAGGTTGCCCAGTTCCTCGGCGATCTCAACGGCGGGAATCAGGGTTACCGGAAGGCTCTCCTTTTCTATTATTGCGTTAACGTCCGGATATTCCGCATGCCCCGTATTAACTGTCATGGGAGTGATTTCAAGGTCGCAGACAACAAGTTTTCCATGGGGAGCCAGATATTGAGACCATCGAAGGCTCTCCATCTTTTCCATCGCAAGTATGAGATCCGCACATCCTTTTTCTACAAGAGGACTGTGAATTGTTTTCCCGAAACGGACATGGCTTGATACGCTTCCGCCACGCTGAGACATTCCATGGACTTCGCTCTTCTTGACATCATTCCCAGCACGACGGGCAGCCGAGCACAGGACTTCACTGGCAAGGAGTATCCCCTGTCCTCCGGTTCCGCAGATGATAACATTGGTTACGGATTTCATGTCAGTCCTCCCATATCTTTGGAGATGGCATCTACAGGGCATACCTGAACACACAGATCACAGTCGGGCCAGCAGAGATGTCTGCTGATCTCCGGCTTTTCTCCGTCCCAGCTTATGGCGGGACAACCCAGATTCATGCAAAGCTTGCATCCTATGCATTTTTCGGGATCCACCTCAGCCATATTTCTTCGGACAGGCCTATAAGCCATGATGCACGGTCTCTTCGTAATAATTACGGAGAGCTCATCGCGGTTCATTTCCTCCTTGAAAGCCTTTTCCATTTCCGGCAGATCGTGTGGATCGACAACACGGATATGTTTGACCCCGCAGGCCGCAACTATTTTCTCCAGGTCAAGAACGGGAGCGGGTTCACCACGGAGATTCTTCCCTGTGGTAGGGTTTTCCTGCCCCCCGGTCATAGCCGTAAGGCTGTTGTCCATGATCATTACCGTCCCGGTATTACCGTTATACACCATGTCTATAAGCCCGGTTATTCCCGAATGTACGAAGGTTGATTCGCCTATGGCAGCAACCAGTTTCCCCATTCCTTCCCTTCCGACAGCCTTTTCGATACCGGCGAGAACTCCAATGGAGGCACCCATGCATACCGTTGTTTCCAGCGCGTTGTGAGGAGGCATCAACCCCAGTGTATAACAGCCTATATCACCTGTTGAACTGCCGCCTAGCTTGCTCAGGCAGTAAAAAGCTCCTCTATGGGGACATCCCGCACATAATGCCGGAGGTCGGGCAGGGAGCTGTATCTCGCTGAAGGCTATTTCCTTTGTAGTGCCGGGGAGAACTGCTTTCCTTACGATCTCAGGATTCAGCTCTCCCTCAATGGGGATGATGTTCTTTCCATCCGCCTGAATGAGAAATCTGGATTTGATGTTCTCCTCGAGGTAGGGATCGTTCTCCTCAACGAAAATAATCCTGTCCACCATATTAATAAACTTTTCTATAAGGTTCCATGGTAATGGGTTGGACATTCCTATCTTGAGTACGCTGACCTCGGGGCTAACTTCCTTGACGTACTGGTAGGATATTCCGCTTGTAATTATACCCAGGGATGTATCTCCCTCTTCAATCCTGTTCAGAGAACATTCCGAACCCCATGCGGATAGATCCTCAAGCCTTTTTTCCACCCTGCTGTGCATATCTCTCGCGTGGGAGGGAATAGGTACCCTTTTCTTTATATCCGTCACGTAACCCTTTACGGGTACTTCCTTTCTTGGGCCGAGACTTACCATGCTTTTTGAGTGACAGATCCTTGTTGTCAGCCTGAGAAGAACAGGTGTGTCAAAGTCTTCGGAGATCATCAGGCCCTCTCCCACCATATCTTTGGCTTCCTGGCTGTCCGAGGGTTCCAGGATAACAACTTTTGCGGCCTTCCCCATCAGTCTGTTGTCCTGCTCGTTCTGACTTGAATGCATGCCCGGATCATCGGCGGATACGATTACAATACCACCTGTCGCCCCTATATAGCTGAGTGTGAAAAGTGGGTCAGCGGCCACGTTAAGACCCACATGCTTCATTGCTGATAGAACTCGTGCTCCGCCGAACGATGCGCCGGCTACCACTTCAAGCCCAACCTTTTCGTTTGGAGCCCACTGAGCGTCTATCTCATCGTACTCCTCAGCTATAGTTTCAAGAATTTCGGTTGAAGGTGTTCCTGGATAGGCCGCGGCAAAGTGTACGCCGTATTCCCAGGCACCCCTGGCCACGGCTTCATTACCCGAAAGAAGGAACTTTCCTTCTTCTATGGTGTTCAGTTTCTTCCTCATTTGCCGCCTTTCCTTTCTAACTGTATACTTTTACTTCTTCCACGGAATCAAGAACCCTGAGAACACCTCTCGCAAGAGCTTCGAGTTCTTCCTCACCGGGATAGATAATGATTTCTCCAAGGTACTCAAGGTTCTGCTTAAGTCTGTTCATCATCCATCTGTTGTTCGCTATTCCTCCGGTAATGACAACAGCGTCTACTTTTCCAGCAAGCGCTGCTGCCATGGCTCCCGCTTCCTTTGTTATCTGATATGCCATTGCGCGAAGTGCGATATCACAACGCTTATCTCCTTTTTCCGCCCGTACGAGGGCTTCGCCCACATGATCGGTACCGGTATACGCCATAAGACCACCACGCTTCAGCAGCATTACTTTCATGTCATTCCAGGTGTAATCACCCGACAGACATAGTTTTACGAGTCCTGTTGTCGGGAGTGACCCAACCCTCTGAGGGCTGAAAGGACCTCCATCGTTAGCCTGGCTTGTATCTATCATTCTGCCTTTTCTTATCGCGGTGACGGATATCCCGCTTCCCAGGTGAAGTACAACGAGATTCAGTTCATTGAGTTCACTGCCCAGAATTTGAGCAGCCTTGTAGGCAACCATCCTGATGTTGAGTGCGTGGCTGAGACTGGTCCGCTCAAGGGCGGGAAGTCCGGACAGTCTGGCCTCTTCTATCATTTCATCGACGCAAACGGGGTCAACTATATAGGGCTTTACACCGGCAGCCTTTGCTATACCGTGCGCTAGAAGGGCTCCGAGGTTGGACGGGTGATCGGCCTGGAGGGTTGATCCTTCTCTGATATCCTTAACGAGAGTCTCGTTCACTTCGTAGGTTCCGCTCTCAAGAGGTTTGAACGCGCCGCCTCGGCCTACTACGGCAGAAAGGTCTGTCAGTTTGTAACCAGCTTCTTCCAGAATATGAAGGATTATATTTCTCCGAAAATCATGCTGGTCGAAAGTGGTATCGAATTCAGCCAGTTCATCAGGCAAATGTCTGATATTCTTCTCAAAAATAAGCTCCGTCTCTACGAAAAGACCAACCTTTGTCGATGTTCCGCCAGGGTTTATCGCGAATATCATCCTTCCCTTGTCAGCCATTACTACCTCCAGATACGATTACTCCAAGAGCTAGCGAATTCAACTTCGTTCGTGCTTTATCAGACCGTGAAAGCATAACTACAGGTGCAGCGGCTCCCGCGATCAGGCCACCTACTTCCGCATCGGTCATGTACATGATCCCCTTTACGAAGATATTACCGCACGCGATATCAGGGGTTATCAGAACGTTTGCCCTTCCAGCCACTTCTCCGTCCATTCCCTTTATTGCTGCTGATTCAGTATCCATCGCTCCATCCACAGCAACCGGACCTTCTACGATAAGTCCGGGAATTCCCTTTGCGGCAATTTCTGCGAACATGACGGTTTTGGGCATTTTCTCGTTCGGCACTTCAATTGCGGCAAGAAGGGCTACAAGAGGCTTTTCCGCACCAAGTTTCATTATTACACCTGCGGCATTCATAGCTATCTGCCTGATCGCCTCCTCATCCGGATCTATATTCATCCCCCCATCGGAGACCGCCACAAGCCTGTCCTGAAGAGGAGCATGCAATACAGCCACGTGGCTCAGTATCCTGCCGGTTCTGAGTCCGGTTTCCTTATCGAGTAACGCCTTCTGGAACATGGAGGTTTTGAGCATACCTTTCATTAAAATGCTGGCTTCTCCGGAACGTACAAGTCTTACGGCTTCAAGTGCAGCTTCTTCGGGATCTTCCGTGTTCACGATTTCGATCCCGTCAGGTAATTTCCTTCCAAGTTCCTCCAGGGAATCTCCAACCCCGGCAGCAGGCCCTACTATGACGCCTGATGCTATGTCTTCTTCAAAGGCTGTTATTAGAGCCACTATGGACGAAACATCGTGTCCCATAGGTATAGCGACCCTGGCATCCGAAATACCTCTGGCAGCCTGCCTGATTTCACTGAAATTGTTTAACAAGAGAACCTCCCTGATAGAATGAAACCCCAGATGCAGAAATTCATGGAAATGATCCGTCAGCTATACTATTGGAGTGGCCTCTATCCACTCATTTTTTGTATTATGTATCCTGATCTCACGGCAGCCAAGGCAACATTTGACAGCACGGCGGTAAAGTTTGACAGAACAGTTGGTTACGAAAAGTTTAAAGCTAGTGTGTGGAACAGCCGATGCATTTCTTTTCGATTTCGACGGTGTATTGGCGGACAGTGAGCCTCTCTTCAGAGAATCATGGAATATGGCTCTTGAACCATGGGATCATGAAGTTTCATTGGAGGATTACTGGAAGTACTGGTCCTCTCTCGGTGAGGGTCTTGAAGGTGAGATCGAGAGATGCGGGCTCGAAGGTGTGGACATCTCTCTTGCAAGGGAGAGGCAGAAAACGATCTATGAAAATTTTGTGAATGATGGCAAGGTTCCTCTTTTTCCACGTGCAGCCAGGCTTCTAAAAATACTCTCTTCAAAGGAAAACACTTGCTGGCGACCGTTCTGTATTGCATCGAATACCCCTTGCAATCTTATACAGAAAATCCTCATCAAAGGGGGAGCTCCGATTCCACTGATAGTTGGAGGAGACGACCTTGAGAAAAAACCTTCACCGGATATTTTCCTTCGAGCATCTTCATTGCTTGGTGTCAGCCCCTCGTCGACCCTTGTGTTCGAGGACTCCTGGAAAGGAATAACAGCAGCCGAAAGGGGTTGCTTCATGAGTGTTCTTGTACTTAATAGTTACAACAGGAAGCTTGAAATAAAAAGTGAATTTGTTATTAATGGTATTCAGCCGATTCTTGATATGATGATTGAGGGGAGTATAGTATGAATCTAGTTCTGGATGCGCAGGTGTTTACTGTACCGTACATCAGCTTTATCGTAGGTCTGCTGTTCTGTTTTCTTGGAAGGAAGTTGCTGGGAGTCATAGTTATTCTTTTCGGATTTCTAATAGGATACACCTTGGGAGCGGTTCTGCTGGCTGATATTATGGGAAGTTCTATATCTTCATCTCCATGGATGTCCTGGGTTGGTGGTGTCGTAGGAATAGTCCTGGGACTTGTTGCATGGCAATTTTCGATGTTTTTAATAGGAGCCGTAATGGGCCTCTTCATTGCAAGGGGACTTCTTCCGGAGGTATCAGGAATAGCTCACGCGGGAATCGCTCTTACAGCGGGAATTCTCGTACACCTCTACAGGGATCCAATAATAGTTCTGCTGACCGCCATCTCAGGGGCATACATAGCCGCAGGTTCTGCTGTCATCATGATGAGAATGATCGGTTTTCTCGATGCGGTCGGAATTAATTCTATATCGTCAAATGCTGCTGCGGCAATAGTAATTGTCCTGACAGGTATATTCGCTTTGACAGGTTACAAGTTCCAAACGCGGGACATCAATACTTGAAGGGGCTTGGCAACGGAAGTATATTTCCCCGATTGTTCTGAATTTTCCATTCTCAGGAGGTGCATTTGGGTCAGAGACTGATAGACTACGCACTGGTTGCAATAGTTATACTCGCTGTTTTCGGGCTTTTCAGGCTTTCAAGGATACTGATGCATCGAATTATGAATAGACTAAGAAGCAGATACAGTGTTTTCGGAGCTGACAGGATGCTGGTCACTGCATTGTACTTTCTTCTTGCCGGGCTCCTTTTTCTCCCCGCATTCACTTCACTTCTTGCGGTGATAAACAGCAGGTATCTGACCGGAGGAATGGTAATTCATCTTGTGCTGGTAGCTTTCTCAATCGTACTTTTCAGCATTTCGGAGGATCTTTTCAGGGATTTTTCCACCTGTAGTTCCGAAAAGAACTGGTCCATCGGCAGACATTTCAGATACGTATCGATATCATTTATTACCTTCTGGGCGCTCGGCTGCATATTTATCAGTCCTCTCTTCTATTCCGGTCTTACCCTGATTCTGGTACTTTTTTACATTTTCGCTCTTTCCTGCAGACCCGGTACAGATAACGGGGATACGAAAAAGTCAAGCTGATGCCTGGAACACAGCCTCGCATTCTGCACATTATCACCAAGCTCGCGGTTGGTGGGGCTCAGTTTAACACTCTCATATCTACAAGAGACATAACGGAAAAAGGATATCAGTCCGATATCCTTACTGGGCCCGAGAAGCCATTGGAAGGTGATCTCTTCAGCCTAGCGGAGAAGTGGAACCTTAAAATCATTATCGCTCCCCACCTCAAGAGGAACATTTCTCCATTTACTGATTACATTGCTCTACTTGAGATAAAAAAGGTTATTAACGAAGGTAACTACGATATTGTACACACCCACGGGTCAAAGGCTCGTTTTCTTGGAAGGATAGCTGCTGCCTCCTGCAGTGGGGTAAGAACAGTCCAGACTGCCCATGGCTGGCCGTTCTACGATTCAATGAATCCATTGAAGGAAATGATCTACGTTACTCTCGAGAAAATAGGCTTCAATCTGGCTCACATCAATATCTGTGTAAGCCCAAGAGACCGCGACAAGGCTCTGCACCACGGATTAGGTCATTTCGACGATTATAGGGTAATACGCAGTGGGGTTGAGTTCGATGATTTCCGCGCCGCAAGGGGCAACAGGATTACGGCAAGAAGGAAACTTGGTATCAGCACAGATACTCAAGTTGTCGGCTCGGTTATGCGATTCTGTCCTGAGAAAGCGCCTGATATTTTCGTCAGAGTTGCCGCCGGTGTTATTAACAGCAAGCCTGATAGTCTCTTCGTTCTTGTGGGAGACGGTCCTCTTAGAAAGCAAACGGAGGATCTGATTGCTTCTATGAGACTCGGAGACAACATCGTCCTGCTGGGAAGTAGAAAAGATGTTGTAAATATACTTCCGGCTTTTGATGCTTTTCTGATCACTTCCCGTACAGAGGGTCTCCCCAGAGCACTGCTGGAATCTCTCGCAGCAGGAGTTCCCGTTGTTTCTACGAATGTTGGCGGAATACACGAACTGATCAGGGAAGGCCGTAACGGTTTTCTGTCCGATGAGGGCGATATTGACTCCCTTGTTTCTAATGTAAACAGAATCCTTGATTTTCCTGACAGAACAAAGGAGATGATGAATCAGGTAGACAGGGATATTGAACCCTTTTCTGCGAAGAAAATGGTATATGATCTTTATTCTTTATATACAAAACTAAAGGCTCCTTCATTGAATGTTGTATTCCTATGCGACGATGAACCTTTCAATATTCCAAAGACAATTGCAAGAATTATCAGAAAAAAACCCTTTAACAGCTATACGATAATCTCTCTCCACGGTCATGGTTCTCTAAAAAGACCTCTTTTGAATATCAGTCGGTACATTTCCCTTTACGGATGTTTCGGTTTCTTCATTCAACTATTCAGGTTCGCTTTAATGAAGCTATCCGCTAGGATCATGTTTCCAACCCGGTACTCCCACTCTCTCAGGCAGACTGCTAAAAGGGAACACGTCAATTATGCAGCTCTCGACAGGCTGAATTCGAAGGAATCGAGGGATTATCTCAGATCCCTTCATCCGGATGTACTCATTTCGATGGCATGTCCGCAGATATTGAAGAAGAAAACCCTTTCGATTCCGCGGCTCGGAGCCTGGAACGTGCATTCGTCTCTTCTTCCAGCAAACAGAGGAATGCTCCCAACATTCTGGTCGCTATACCACGGTGATACCCCCGGCGTAACTCTTCACGAGATGGTTCCTAAACTTGATGCGGGTGAGATTCTTATACAGAAGAGTATAGAATGTTCAACATTAAGAAATACTACTCTTCATCAACTTCTAGACCGAACAAAGATCCTTGCCGCTGAAGTAGTTGCCGAGGGTCTTGACCTTCTTGACGGAGGCGACTATACGCTCCTTCCAAATGCACCGGAAGAAGCTACGATAAATACATTCCCCACAAGAAAGGACATTAGGAGATTTCGGAATATTGGCGGTAAAATAACGGGCATCATAAAAGAACG
>DAOWFD010000268.1 GCA_030638185.1 Candidatus Aegiribacteria sp. | reverse complement strand
GACGAGGGTTAATGTCTTTGCATCCTATAGAGTTCGAGCTGCTAAAGAATCGTAGAGAATCTTATTTTGTGATAACAAGGAGCTTCCCATATATCTCGCGAAATCGATATGTACTTCTGGTTGAAGCGGTCTATCTGTAATTCTGGAGAGGAAAATCAGATGAGTGGACAGGAATAAACGTCGACAGCAAGACGTGGCCGCAGGTCACAACTCCTGCGGAGTCACTGGACAATGTCCAGGGACGGAGCAGACGGAGGACGCCCCGCGCTGAACTCCAAGAGCTGGAAGTCTGCGTGATGTGTGGGGCGACCGACAGAACCGGAGTGGAGCGGTTGGCGGAGCTTATGAGCATAGCATAAGCTGGGCCAAGCGCGGAGCGGAGGTGGAGAGCAGCGCACCACAGTCGGCAGAACCTCAGCGGTGCGCTGCGGTCGAGCTTTTAACTGAAATATCCTGAAATTCACTCATTCACCCGATATTCTGGCACGAAAAAGGTTATCACCCGGTTCAAAATCCCGTATGGGATTCGAACTCGGAGTATTACCTGATGAATCGGGATACAACCTGAATTTCATAACACTCAAGGACAAGACCGGATGATCCCGTGGAGAGACTGAGGAAAAACCTCAAAGGCATTTAGAAATTAACTCAAGCTTCCGAAAAGGTCGCCCTCATCTTCGTCATCATCCGGATGGATGACTTTCTCAACCCTTTTAAGTGTTTCTGCTGACAGCACGCGGAAATTTTCAGCCTGCTTAATGACATCTTCCGGTGATGGCGGTTCGGTTTGGGCAACCTCTTCCTGTGATTCCTGTATATCCTCTGTCTCACCGGGAGCTTCAGATTCTTCAACTGAATAATCGTCTTCGGATGGTTCATCGGAATCATCATCCCCGTTATCATCGAGCGAAACACCTTTGATACTGGAGATGATTTTCTTACCACACAGCTGAACGCCCTTTGCGTTTTCACTGGTTACGCGGTAATCGGATATGAGGCATTCGTCCTTCCTTCTCCGCATCCTCTTCGTCCGCTCGAACCAGAAATCAAGCTTCATCTCAGGTTTCCACGTGAAGAATACAACCTCGCTTCTTTCAGGGGCGAACCTGTACTCCTTGTCCAGGATGAAACTGCCGATACAGAATCTCTTAATGAATGCGATCCTGGTTTGCTGCTGCTGGTAGACTGCTGTAAAGACCATTTCCCTGTCATGCACACCGCAGAAGAGGATATTCCCGTCTATGAAATACTTGTCCTGGACTGGAATAACCCTGTAATTTCCGTTATCAAGGAAGAATACGAACCTGTCATACTCGGAAACGCTGTAAGTCTTGTCTCCCTTTATTGATGTTCCGAAAAGACCTGTATCCGAATTGAAGCCTGCCTTGAGGTTTCTTATGGCCACTTTCTTCACATCAATATCACTGAAATCCTCGATGCTGGTCAATCTGGGATAGTTCTTCCCGTACTTCTCCAGAAGCTTTTCCAGATAGTCTATTGTGAATGGCACAATATTCCTTAGATTGGACTTTGCCTTCTTCATCTTCTTCCGGATTATACCCATCTCTTCCTTATGACTGTCAATATCGAATCTTGAGATTCTTCGGATTTTCAACGAAAGAAGTTTGTCAATATCCTCTTCGGTAATTTCCAGTTTAATCTCATCTGTAAATGGCTTCAGGCTCTGGAGAACTGTCTCTCTTACATTATCCCAGGAAGTGCATTCCTCGATATTCTTGTAAAGCCTGTTCTCAATGAAGATCTGCTCAAGTGTCAGCCAGTGCAGTCTTCCGGTATAATCGCTGATCTCAAGCCTGAGTTCAAGTTTCAGTATCTCTATCAGCCTGCCGGTACAGTAGTGGATCATCTCTGTGATGGTGGTTTCAACAGGAACACCGTCCTGGATGACAACTACGTTTGAAGAATTTACAGTTTCGCAGTCCGTGTGAGCGAAAAGCCTTTTCAACCCTTCATCAATTCCGGCTCCGCGGGAAAGTTTCACGTTGATCTCAACGGAATCAGTTGTATAATCATCGATTGATGAAATCTTTATCTTGCCCTTTTTGGATGCAAGTTCAATTGAGTTTATTACCGATTCGGTAGTGGTTCCCCATGGAAGTTCTCTGATGATAAGATTTTTATGACCATTCTTCTCTATCTTCGCTCTATTCCTTATCCTTCCCCGACCGTCATCGTAATCGGATACATCAATCCGGCCACCCTGGGGGAAATCAGGATACAGCTTGAAATCCTCTTCCTTCAGACACGCTATCTGAGCCTTCAGAACCTCCTGGAAATTATGGGGAAGTACCTTGGTCGACATTCCCACCGCGATACCCTCCGCCCCCAGGAGAAGCAGAACCGGAAGCTTGGCAGGCAGGAGGACCGGTTCATTGTTCCGGCCGTCGTAACTGGGTTCGAAATCGGTGATTCTTTTATTGAACAGTGTTTCACGGGCAAGATCCGTCAGCCTGCATTCGATGTACCTTGATGCCGAAGCTCCGTCGCCTGTAAAAAT
>DAOWFD010000265.1 GCA_030638185.1 Candidatus Aegiribacteria sp. | reverse complement strand
GAAAGAGACATCCATCACGGATGATCTTCATCATGTTCTCATGTGGGCACTCAAGGAGAGAGACGAGAGGAAGAAGGACCAGCAGGAGAAATCCGGCGACCCTGTGGGACTTGATGCCGATCTTTCGAGAAGGCTGGATGAACTGATGAAATCTGCCTCCGGTATTGAGTACATCTGCATATTTACCGTTTTCGGACAGCTTGTTGCAAGATCAATGTCTGATAGCGGTTTCCTGCAGGCCATTGAACCATTTTTAGAATCCATCACCTGCTTTATTTCTGAATATCCAGGTAAGGTAACAGGAAAAGTATTTATTGAAGCTGCCAATATTTCAATCGCGATCTCAGGTCTTGATGAGAAACAGACCGTCGTCATTGCTACAGGACCCGAGATGAAACTCGGAAGACTGTCCATGGCTCTTGGCAGAATAGCGAGAAACTTAACTGAGGTGTAACGGATGTAAAGGATATGAATGACAGAACGAATCTAAATGAGTTACACTTCGAGGAATTCCTTGAGATATGCTCCGATTCAGGACTAATAGAGGAAGAAACTGCAAGGGAGATCATCAATTTTGCCAAGTCTATTGGTGGAGTTGGAGCCGTTCCAAGGTTTACAAGTGAACAGCTGAACAGTACAGGTGATTTTACCGCATCTCTGGTCAGTATCTATCCTGAAGACATGACCTTCAATAACTATGTAACAACCAATGAGAATTATTACTCCACGGAAATAGCCAGGACCATCGCCCTTATCCCCAGAGTATGGAAGAGTATCACACCAATCATGCTCCATGCCAACACAGGTCAGGGTAAGACTCACCTGCTTGCAGCTATCGCCAGGTCAACCCATAAGAGAACCCTTATCCTTAACACTGTTGATCTGCACATTGAGTATCAGCACTGTTTCAATGCGGGAATGGATAGAGAACTGCGGGATTGGATTACATCCTATGAACTTCTTATGCTGGATGATATTCAGTTTTCCCAGGGTAATCTACAGTTCCAGAAATTTCTCATTTCCGTGATTAACCGCATGCCCAGAGGTAAACACGGAATTATCACTTCATCTGATGTTCATCCCGCGAAACTGCTTGATATTGATTCCTCTTTCTATTCCAGACTGACCTCAGGACTTGTTATCAAGCTCGAGACGGTCAATTGCGAAGGCAGAAAGGAAATCCTACGGAATCTTTTCAACCAGACCGGCATAATACCGGATGACGAAATCCTCGAATTCATTGCTACCAATGTGAAAATGAACGTAAGGCAGCTGAAGGCAGCAGGGCGTATGGTCATTGCCCAGATGCTTGGACCTAACCATGATGTAACTATCGATATGGTCAAGGATATCCTCAGCTTCATGCAGATAAATACGAAGGATGAACATCGCCCGAAGGCTTCGGAATACAATGTACAAGAAGAGAAAATGACTGAAACCACTGTTGATCCAACCCCCTATATTGTGGTCGATATCGATGAGGAAATAAAGATTCATAAAACTTCGTCGGAGACGAAAGCGACAGCAGAACCTGCTGAAACAGCCGGATTGGACGATGATGATCACATTTTCAGGGAGGAAACTGCCGCACCTTCCCTGAAAGGTAGATTTACAGATACTGCCAGATACATAAATATGGTAGAGTCGGCTCAGACGGTTGATCGCCAGATTGAAGCACTGAAACAGGCAGTCGTCGATAGAATTGAACAGCTTGAGAAAAAGAAAGCCGACTCGAAAGAGATAGATAAACTTAGATTCGCATTGGCATTTCTGATCGAAGGTAAACTCGAATCAGCCATGCTCGCTTTAAGACCTGATAGTGATGACTAACATTATAGTATTAACCTGGGAGGAATTATGGCGGAACAGTTGAAACGTCTTCACGGTGTCGCGTATCTGCTGGGTGCCCTTACACATGCGGCTGAAAAGAATCTGGGTCAGAGCAGTCACTCGATATGTATGCTGGCGGGTAAGAAATTTGGCAAGGAGGCTGTCGAGGATCTGAAACAGACAGATGACCCCGAGAAAGCTGTTGAACTCCTTAGGAAAGCACTCGAAGAACGGGGAATAGTCTGGGATTTTGAACCCTTCAAAGGTGAGCGCGAGGAACTCATAGAGAAACGGGACGGAGCGGAGGTTATGAGGCTTGTTTTTCGAACATGCATGGTCAGAAACGCCCTTTTCCGCTATGCACATGAGCAGAAGGAATCCATGTGCTATATGGCTCATGGAGTGTTCGCGGGAGCCATGGAGAAGATTATACCCGGTAAGAAAGTAAATCTTGAGATCCTGCATGCAGGTCCCAATGCCTGCCTGAAGGAAATGATTCTGGAGGATGTATAATGAAAATCAGGATTTCAACCGAGTGGCTATCAGGATGTTCAGGATGTCACGTTGCCGTGGTAGATCTTCATGAAAAACTCCTGAACCTGCTTGATGATGTGGAGTTCGTGCGTATTCCCGTGCTCATGGATGAGAAGGGATATCCTAAAGCTGATGTGGGATTAGTTGAGGGAGCCATCAGAAGCGAACATGACAGGAAGGCTCTCCTCCGAATGAGGGAGACCTGCAAAACACTGGTGGCCTTTGGTACCTGTGCGGTATATGGAGGTCCATCCGGTATCGGATGGCTCTACGGGAAAGATACCATTCTGAACAAGATATACACCGATACAGTAACTGCGTCAGACGATGGGAAGTTTCCAGACGGGGCACCCGAACTGGAACAGAGTGTTATTCCGCTTAACGAAGTTGTTGATATAGATTTTTACATTCCAGGCTGCCCTCCTCATCCCTACTACATTGCCGTTGCTGTCAAAACCCTTCTGGGAGCTTCAGTACCTGCCATATCAATTAAAACCGTCTGTTCCGCATGCAACA
Organism: Candidatus Aegiribacteria sp.; assembly: GCA_030638185.1. Taxonomy (GTDB): domain Bacteria; phylum Fermentibacterota; class Fermentibacteria; order Fermentibacterales; family JCC-6; genus Aegiribacteria. Next base: position 1,686 of record DAOWFD010000265.1, on the reverse strand, counting down.
GGCGAATGGAAAAGCGTGAGGGGGTAAAGCTCCAGAGGGGGATAAGCACCGCTCCTGAGGAAGATGTATGTTTTCTGAGCCAGGGAGTCATCTGCCTCGGGTCGGTAACGCTTGACCGTTGCCAGGCGCAATGTCCAAACAAGGGAGTCGCATGCGCCGGATGTGCGGGTCCCTCCATTGATCTCATTACTGAACCACATCTGGACATTCGAACAATGATCGCCAAAAGAATGAGTATGGTCACAGGAATAGACCGCTCAGAGATACTGGATTATATGCAAAAGGAAGCGAGAACATTCTACTCCTACGCGCTCTCATCTCCTGTAATCTACAAGAAACCTACAGTTGAGATCAGGGAGTGGGCGGGAAATTGAACCACAGTCAAATCAAAGTAGAATTAAGAGGTTAAACCATGAAAGCAAAGGTAATTATTGATCCGGTAACCCGAATAGAAGGTCACGCCAGAATAGTGCTGGACATAAATGATTCCGGTAATGTGTCGAGCGGACATTTGCAGGTTCTTGAGATAAGAGGATTCGAGAAATTGCTTGAAGGGATGGAGCTTTTCAAACTTCCCCTGATAACCGGTCGGATATGCGGCGTATGTCCTGCTGCGCACCACCTGGCATCGGTAACTGCTATAGAGAACGGTCTGAAAGTAAAGATTCCAGCTGATGCGAAGCTCCTTCGGGAACTGATGTATCTGGGTCACATTCTTCATTCCCATGCACTCAGCACATTCGTGCTTACAGGTCCCGATGTTCTTGTGGGAATCGGAGCCAAACCGGAGGACCGTAACGTTCTTTCTCTACTTAGCATGGCGCCGGAGATCGTTAAAAAAGTACTTAGATTGAGAAGCATCGGTCAGAAGATCGTTGAGATAGTTGGAGGCAGGGGTGTTCACCCTGTAACATCCGTTCCCGGAGGCCAGGCTTCACGACCGGATCCTGATGAAACTGCAAAAATGGGACAGTGGGGTATAGAAGCTGGTTCCCTTGTAAAGGAACTCTCAGATGTCCTTATGAAGAAGCTGGATAACATCTCAGATCTCAGAGAGATAGCAGAGATTCCCTTTCATTCTGTAGCACTTTCCGATAACGGAAAGGTAACATTCATGCAGAATGTTTGTAAAGTTCTTGACCCTTCAGGAAAAGAAGAAAGAACCTTTACTGCGGATGACTACGCGGACAACCTGGTCGAACATCCAATGCAGGGATCTTATATGAGGTCAGTAAGGCTCAAATCCGGAGGAGAGGAGAAAAAGTTCTTCGTTGGTCCCCTTGCAAGGGTCAATGTGAACAGCAGTTTTTCGACACCGGAAGCCAACAGGCTGCTTTCAGATTTCAGGAGCGGAGGCAGCCCGAGACTGTCTGCAATCGATTATCTTGAAGCCAGACTCATAGAGATGACGTATTGCACCGAGAGAATCACTGAAATCTGCGGAGGGGAACTGGGAGATGGACCTATCATTACCGATGCCTCTCCAGCGGGAGGCCGTTTCAGAGGAATAATAGAAGCTCCCAGGGGCATACTGATTCATGATTACGAAGTTGATGATGAAGGCAAGATTACCAGCGCGAATCTTATCGTAGCAACGCAGAACAATTACGATGCCATCGATTTAGCGATCACCGCCCTTGCAAGGCACTTCAAAGAGGCAGATGATGACAATATTCTGATGAACGG
>DAOWFD010000337.1 GCA_030638185.1 Candidatus Aegiribacteria sp. | reverse complement strand
TGATGATGGATGCGTTGAAACGCATAGAACTGCTGCTCAGGCGGGTGACTGCAACGCCGACACTCTCCAGAAGCGAAATCATAGTTCTTACATCGCGGATATTCGGAATGTTATGCAGCGTAACATCACTGTCGGTAAGAAGGCAGGCCGCAAGTATGGGTAACGCAGCGTTTTTGCTGCCGCAGGGTTTCAGGATTCCGGAAAGCGGGTTTCCGCCTTCAATTATATAGACATCATTGGGTGGAAGGTTCATTTTATTTCCCCTTTCCAGATGTCTTGTCAAGCAGAGTATGGTAAAGATCCGGGTAATCAGCCGGGATCCATTTCTGCCTGAGAAGCCATTTAATGTAATCAGTATCCTGCGCGGTAATATCTTCAACCAGTTTTCCGCGATATTTGCCAAAGGAGAATATCAAGACCTCAAGAGCTGACTGCGCATAGTTCACAAGACCCGCCCAGCTGTCCTCCGTTACAAGCTCCATCCGAAGGATATACTCAATGAGGGATCGGACCAGTTCAGTGTCGAACATGGCTCTGTGGGCATCACCGCTGATATCAGCGTCAAGGTTGAACCTGTACCTGAGGGTCTGGAGGGAATGGGAAGGTATAGAGGGCCAGACGTGTCTTGCAAGTCTCAGGGAGTCGAGTTTCATCCCTTCCTCTATTTTACCGAAAATGTCCGGGAGCTGCCTTCTTAAAATGGCCAGATCGTAAGGTAGATTATGTGCGCTGAAATAGTCTGCTTTGCTGACAATTTCGCTGATTTCCTCTGAAATATCCTCTATGGCGGGTTTTCCTGCCAGCATACTGTTGGTTATGTGATGAACTGCTGAAGCTTCGGGAGGCACAGGTTCGGGGGGAAGTATCAGCTCCTGAATTCTAACATCCTTCTGGGGATCTCTTTTAAAGCCTTCGTAGGTGGTGAGAAGGAAAGCTATTTCGCATATATGGGCTGTTTCAGTGTCCACACCGGTGGTCTCGGTGTCCAGATAAAGAATTCTGCTTTCTTCTCCGCTGCATACGGTGCTGGAAAAAAGATCCGGTTCGTTTTTCATAGTCGTATTCTAATTGCGCGAACATGATTTGAAAACCCGAAAAATCATGAATGCCTTCATTTTTTGGCATATTTCAGAAATCTTGTATAATATTACCTGGTCAATAGTGCAAGTACACTGTTCGTAATTGGTTCAGTCAGGAGGAATCATGAAATTTATTCAAGTACTAGCGGTTTTAATTGTGGCTCTGATAGTCGCATGCGGAGCACAGCCAGAGGAGGAAACTTCAGCGTCTTCTCTTGATGTACTCCCTGAAACTACTCTCTTTTCCATAGCCATAGTCAACCCTGCAGTTGTTATTTCATCAATTGACGGTTACGCTTCTGGCATAGATCTTCTTGGTGAAAACGCACTCTCAGGGTGGATTCTTTCCGCTCTTGATTGTGCGGACATGTCCGAGGTGGAAAACAAGCTTGGCGTTGATATCGGCGGAAGCATGGTGTTCTTCATGGAGAGTATGATGCCCCAGAGTATAGGAGCGGTTCTGACGATAACGGATCCGGAAACTTTCTGGTCCAATATCGGGATTACTCCGGAAACCGGAGAACCGCTTGAGGGCTACGATGTAAGCACGATAGCCGTTGATTTTGGAAATATATACTTCTGCCACACGGATGGGCTGCTTCTCGGAGCCGGCAGCAGAGCGGGGCTTAAGAATATGCTGGAGAACATAGACGGTAACCTTCCATCACATCTACCGGGTATGCCTGACGGCAGTTTCTACATGTATGCGAATGTCGAGTCATTCGGCCCCATGGTAGCAAGCCAGCTCGCAATGATGGAACCGCAGATACTCGCCGGAATGAGCGCTGACGGTAATATGGATATGGAACTCATGCAGAACGTAATGGGTCTTTATTTCGATGCGATCGGTCTTGTGCTTACTGAAACGAAATCGGTAAATTGTGTGCTCTCGTTTGAACCGGAGTACATTACGGGAACCTCCTCCATTGAGTTCGTTCCGGGGTCATCACTTGATGAGTACATAATTCCTGTTGAAATCGAAGATATGACCGGTATGATCCCGGCAGGTAACGTTCTGGTTGCCAGGGTCAGCCTTGACCCGTCCACCAGTGAAGCCGTGATGAATGCTATTTTCAGTGCGATGCATATAGATAATATTCCCTACAACATGGTTACTTTCTGGGCGGAAGCGGCAAGGAACACGGCAATGTCCATGACGGTTGACGCCGATAACCCGATGCACATCGTGGCGGTCTACGAAATGCCTGAGGGCACTTCACTCGAGGATGTTAAGGAAGCCTACGATATCCAGTTCTCCATGCTTTCGGAGGTTATGGAAATGCCCGGGCTTACCCTTTCGGATGTTCGGTACGCTGATTTCGAAGGTCTGGAGTGGGTTACATTCGGGATGCACATGGATATGACAGCCATGCAGCCGGATGTAGAAAACAGCGCTCCCATTGCTGAAGATATAGCCTGGACAGCCTGGCTGACAGTTCAGGATGGAATTCTCTATATGGAAATGGCGCCTGAACCAGTAACGGTACCGCGGTTGATCGATGGAACGTATCAGGGCGAGACTGCCGGTGCAATGCCGGAGATGCAGAGCTTCTCCAGCTCCTCCGAGATGGCGATGCTTATCAATATCCCGGGATACGTTAATATGGCGTTGGCCATGTCCGGTCTTGATGTGCCGCTTATAGACGCTGAACCTGTCTGGCTGGAAGCGGAAGTAGATTTCACCGGCGGTGGTCTGAACAAGCATTTCAGGGTTTCAGGTACGGAAATGTCCGCGTTTATCGGGCAGGCGATAGGGGTATTCGGAGCGATGGCTCAGTAGAAGAACTGAAACGGAATGGATGCCGGCTGCTATGCAGTCGGCATCTTTTTTATTCCGGGTTAAACATCTTGTTTTCTATTGTACCGCTCCTGAGCGGAGGTCAGTCCTTCTGTCACGTAAAGCATTGCGCAGTCTGCCGCATTGTGCGCCATAACAGAAGCTTCCTCCTCCAGTTTATCGGGTACTGTGTCCAGAACGTAATCGGCGAGGTCCTCACTGTTTGGCGGGGGTCCGATTCCAAGCCTCAGTCTTGAGAATAATTCGGTACGCAGAGAGTCGATGATACTCCTTAAACCGTTATGGCCTCCATGAGAGCCGCTGTCCCTCAATCGAAGCCTTCCGAGGTCGAGATTGATATCATCACATACTACCAGCAGTTCATCAGCGTTGTAACCCTTGCTGTCGAGAAAAGCCGCAATGGCTCTGCCGCTTCTGTTCATATAGACGGTAGGCTTGATAAGGTCCGGTCCATCCGGGATAACTAATGCATTGAAAAGACCTGCGTTTATGAAATGAACGCCGGCTTCACGTGCCAGGATATCGGCTACCCAGAAGCCGGCGTTGTGCCATGTCATTTTGTACTTTTCCCCTGGATTACCAAGGCAGGCAATAAGACGGGGAACTGACAAGGATTATTCCTTTCCGGACTCTGAAGATACCTCTTTCTTCTCTTCTTCGGTTGCTTCTTCACCTTCGGCAGGAGCTTCTTCACCTTCAAGAAGTTCTTCTTCAACTTCCTCTGCCTCGACCTTGGCGACACTGGGCGCTACAACGGAAGCGACCACAAGGGTATCATCCATGTCAAGGGTTATGCCTTCAGGCAACGTGATCTCGGAAAGATGTACGGAATCTCCAACGTCCAGATCCTCAACATTAAGGTTTATAGCTGATGGGATATCCTTTGCTCTTACCTTTATGGTGATCTCATGAAGAGTATGTTCAAGAACTCCACCCATCTTAACGCCAAGGGGGATATTCTCAAGGTGTACGTGAACCGGGATGGATACTATCTGGTCCGCGGATACCCTCAGAAAATCAATGTGAACAGGTCTGTCTGTAATTATATCCCATTGGACATCCTTGACGATAGCAGTAATCGGAGATTTTCTGCCCATTTTCAGGTTGATTATTCCAGTTGAGGTGGAGAAACCTATCGAGTCCATGAAGTCTTTTTCGATAACCATGACTTTCAGTTCTCCGCCGCCTCTGCCGTAAACAACAGCCGGTACGGATCCGGAGCGTCGGAGTCTTCTTGCTACTCTGGAACCGAACTCTGTGCGCTCGGTGATTATCAGTGAATATTTCTCAGGCATTACTATATCCTTTCTCCCTCCCGGTTACTCCGGGACAGTGGCTGGGGCGGGAGGATTCGAACCCCCAATGCAGGGACCAAAACCCTGTGTCTTAACCATTTGACGACGCCCCAGCAGTTTCTGCTGATCTGCATATGGTAAAATCCTTATGCAGTGTTCTCGAGAAACTATGCGCCCTGCTCTTCGAACTGAAGAGAGCATAAAAAGTTGGCCCTGATCCCGACAAACCCCAGTTTTCACACTTACTGTCTGTCATGAACTGTGCCAGCTCCGTAATTTCAGGGAAGTGTTTCTCAAGCAGTGGAAGGAAGTCATTCCGCAAATTATGCGGGAAAGGCTTACCCTCATGCCATACTGCTGACGAGGGTGAATAATGCCTAATCATAGTATTGTTTGTCAAGGATGTACTCTTGTTCTTGTCCCAGGCGCTGTATGCCCAGGCCGTTGATACCTTTATACCCGGGTGAATGAGAACTGCATGGAATGGAATAACAGGGACTTGGGACAACCGTTCACCCCGGCCTTCTACTAAAGCAGCACCGCCTTTGATGAAAAACGGTACATCACTTCCCAGGGTTTCCGCGATCTTAATGAGATCAACGTCCTTTATGCCGGTAAGCTGACTGAGCCCCTTCAGTACGGCCGCAGCATCGCTGCTTCCCCCCCCCAGACCCGCGCAGGAAGGAATATTTTTCTCAAGCTCAATTCTTACATCCAGTAATTCTCCTGTGCTGTTCAGGAAGGCATCAGCCGCCTTCCATGCAAGGTTCGATGAATCGGATGGAGTTTCCGCGGTTGAGCATGATAACGATATCACGCCGCTTCCAGGCTTTGCGGAGATACGGAGTATGTCGGACAGAGAGATCTCGTGGAAAACACTTCGTATGTCGTGAAAACCATCAGACCGCCTGCCCAGGATCCTCAATCCCAGGTTAATCTTTGCCCTGGCCTCGAGTGTAGCAATCACGGTGAGAGTGATGCGGTGCCCGGGTACAGTGTCAGAGCAAGAGCTACTGCAATGACCCAGAGCAGGATATTGATAAGGAGCGGTTTGTCCGAAAGAAGTAGCTTGTCAGGGCTTCCACCATGGCCCTTGATGTGGATGAGATAAAGGTATCTGAAGACACCGTAAGTCACGAATGGAATGGTCAGCCAGAGTCTGGTGGAAACCAGCTCCAAAGTTCTTTCGCTTACGGAGTATATGGAGTAGCCGATAATACTTGCAGCTGTAGCTATTCCCATCATTTCATCAAGCAGGGGAATACTGTATTCCTCCAGGATCTCCCTGTGATCAGCTGCATTCTTGCCGAGGGAGATGACCTCGGAGCGTCGTTTCGCGAAGGCGAGGAAAACAGCAATAAAGAAGGTGCATACAATAAGCCAGTAAGATATGGATACGTCGTTATATCCGGCATCCATAGCCAGTGTTACTCCCGCTATTGCCCTTAGAACGAATCCCGTGGCTATGATAAGGACATCGAGAATAACAACGTGTTTTAACTTCAGGGAGTAAGCCAGCTGTATCGCAAAATAGATACTGAGAACCAGTGCATAAGTAGGTGCCAGTATCCAGGATCCGATAAGCACACCCGCTGCTAGTAGAGTTGCAGCTACCGCAGCCAGCGGAACTGGAAGTGCTCCGGATGCTATCGGTCGATCCTTCTTTTCAGGATGGTTGATGTCACGCTTCCGGTCAGCTATATCGTTTATCAGATATACCGAACTGGACAAAAGACAAAATCCCAGTGCTCCCAGAGCGGTTATGCCCACCGCTTCCGGATCGTTCCAGAGATTTGCAAAAAGAATCCCTGCAAAGACAAAAAGATTCTTCGTCCATGATCTTACTCTAAGACTGCGCAGAAGGGCTGAAAACGTATTCATAAACAGTATAATAACTCATGGGGTAATAATCAAACAGCCGATCCGGTTGATGTTTGCGATTCGTTCTCCGAAACAACACATTCCCGGCGGTCGGAATTCTATTATATTCCTACAATCATTGAGGTATAATCTTATCGATATTCGAATACAATGTACTCGTGATTATTCTTTATTCCGGTTTTACCAGGCACACGATTTTTCGGTAACCGATGTACCCGGAAATTGAAAGGCTGCTATGCGAACGGCTCTGATTCTCCTGATATCCGTATTCTCTCTGCTTGCAGCGGAGCATTATATTGTCCAGGAATTCGGTAATTCCCAGAATGGCAGAATAGAAACCGTGCTGGAGCATCCTCTCCTGATCCTGGTGACTGACTCCCGCAGCAGGCCCGTTGCTGGAGTGGCCGTGGAGTTCGAGATAAATTCCGATGGCGGCACAATTGCATATCCCTTTAAAGGCGAAGATCCGTTGATACTGGAAGGTGATACAGTATCGGGAGCCTTTTCAACAGTACTTATCCTTACGGATTCTGTTGGATGCGCTGCTATTTCACTGATGCTGGCCGGCAGCACCAGCAATAACAAAGTTGAGGCGCGAGTATTCCTTCCCGACGGTTCAGAGGAAAGAGTTCATTTCTCCGCGCTGGCAGTTGATCTACAGAATATTATCTTCCAGATTCTTGGTGGTCTGGCGATTTTCCTGCTTGGTATGAAGATGATGTCAGAATCCCTTCAGACCGTAGCGGGGGACAAGATGCGGAACATACTCAAAAAGATAACCAGCAACAGGATGCTGGGACTGATGGCCGGCGCCCTTATGACAGCTGTCATTCAAAGCTCCAGCGCCACTTCGGTGATAGCAGTGAGTTTCGTGAACTCCGGCCTGATCGTTCTCCGGCAGGCCGTTGGTGTAATAATCGGTGCCAATATCGGTACAACTGTTACAGGACAGCTGATAGCGTTCAAAGTAACGCATTACGCCCTGCCCATAGTTGCAATCGGTTTCGCGATGTACGCCTTTGCCAGGACTCGACGCATTCAGTTCTGGGGTAAGGTTATAGTTGGCCTTGGTCTTATTTTCCTCGGTATGACACTTATGAAGGATGTTCTCGGCCCTCTTAAGACCAGCCTGGCCGTGCAGAATTTTTTCATGAATTTCAGTACAAATCCGCTGCTGGCGATTTTAGCTGGAACGATTCTGACATCTATTATCCAGAGTTCAAGTGCTACTGTTGGATTAACCATGACACTTGCCGGTGCTGGGCTTATCAATCTGCAGGGGGCTTTCTACCTGGTCCTGGGTGATAACATCGGTACCACGGTCACCGCACAGCTCTCCGCCATAGGAGCCAGTAGAACGGCAAAGCAGACGGCTATGGCGCACACGCTTTTCAACGTGATCGGTGCCATATACATGGGTCTGCTCATATCTAGCAGTAATGGTTTCGTGCTTAACCTGGTCAGATCAACTTCGGGCGACCCGGTGAGACAGGTTGCCAACGCCCATAGTATGTTCAATATCTTCAACGCCCTCCTCTTTCTTCCCCTGGTCCCGTTTCTGGCGAGATTGTGCCGGTTCATCATTCCAGACAGGGAAGAAGAAAAGGGTGACGAAATCGA